>JBBQJX010000104.1:0-6666 GCA_038326295.1 Sphingomonadales bacterium | reverse complement strand
GGCGATATGGACGCGCTGTGCGAAGAGCTCGGCGATCTGCTGCTGCAGGTCGTGTTCCATGCGCGCATGGCCGAGGAACTGGGCGCGTTCGATCTTGCGGCAGTGGCGACGGGCATCGCGGACAAGATGGAGCGTAGGCATCCGCACATTTTTGGCGATGCCGGCCCACGGACGGCGAACGAGGTGGTCGATGCATGGGAGACCATGAAGGCGCGCGAGAAGCCGCGCACTTCTGCGATGGACGGCGTGGCGGCCGCCCTCCCCGCGCTCATGCGTGCCGACAAGCTAGGCCATCGCGCGGCGCGCGTCGGGTTCGACTGGCCCGATGCGGCGGGTGCGCGCGCCAAGGTGACCGAGGAGCTTGGCGAGCTCGATCGCGCCGCCACTCCAGCCGAGCGGGCGGAGGAGATGGGCGATCTTCTCTTCGCCGCCGCCAATCTGGCGCGGCATCTGGACATCGATCCCGAGGCGGCGTTGCGCGCGGCGACCGCAAAGTTCGAGGGGCGGTTTCGCGCCATGGAGGCGGCCGATCCCGGGTTCGCGTCGCGCACGGCGACCGAGAAGGATGCCGCGTGGAACGCCATCAAAGCTACTGGGCAAACGGCACGATCAGACGAGCCCGACTGACTAAATCAGAGCGGGCCCGTGCCTTACGTTCAATCGAGCGGTTGGTTCCCAGCAGTATCGATGCTGAGTGCCTTTATTCTGGACTGTTGCAATTTTAAATAAAAGCCACGCAGCCCCAACGATAGCCGCAACCAATCGAATGACGAGCGCGTAACCTTGGTCACGCTGCAAATTTCGGCCGTCCTGCGCCGGGCTGTGCTGGCGTATCGCGGCCTTAGCCTGCCTGGCGCGGGGCGTGAATTGCGTTTCCTCGTCACGGAGTTGCGATCATGATCGAACAGACCACCACCGCCCCCCGCCGCCAGTTCATGAAGACCGCCGGCCTCGCCGGCGTGGCGATGTTTGCTGCGCCGCATCTGATCTCGCCTGCGATGGCGCTCTCACCTGATCCGAGCACGCTGAACGATTTCGACATCCTGAACTTCGCGCTCAATCTCGAATATCTCGAAGCCGAATATTACACGCGCGCCGCGTTCGGCCGTGGCCTGTTTCCCAACGATACCACCGGTGTCGGCACGCAGGGTGCCGTGACTGGTGGCCGCAAGGTCCAGTTCAAGAACAAGATCATCCGGCAATACGCCGAAGAGATCGCCAACGACGAAGAGAATCACGTCCTCTTCCTGCGTAGTGCGATCACGGCGTTCGGAGGCCAGCCCGTCGCTGAACCGGCGATCAATGTCGGCACCCAGTTTGCCGCACTCGCCGAGGCCGCCGGTCTTGGCGCGGGTTTCGACCCCTATGCGAGCGACTTCAACTTCCTGCTCGGCGCATTTGTCTTCGAAGACGTCGGCGTCACCGCATACAAGGGTGCCGCACGCTTCATCCAGAACAAGGACGTGCTCGAAGCCGCCGCAGGCCTGCTCGCGGTCGAGGCCTATCATGCGTCCGAAGTCCGCACGCTGCTGTTCTTCAACGGGTTCGCGCCACAGGTCCAGAAGATCAGCAACCTGCGCGACGCGGTCGATGGCGCGACGGACGACGATCAGGGCGTGATCCTCAATGGCAAGGCCAACATCGTGCCGACCGATTCCAACAGTCTCGTCTTCAGCCGGACGCCGCAGCAGGTGCTTAACATCGTCTACGGCAACGGCTCGGGCACCCCGGGCGGGTTCTTCCCGAACGGCACCAACGGTACCGTCAAATAGCGCGCGAACAAGGGAGACGAACATGTTGAAATCTTTTGCCTTTGGCGCGGCACTCATGCTTGCGCTTCCCGTTGCCGCCTCGGCGGTTACGATCAACTTCGATGACATCAGCGCGCCTTTTCAATTCACAAAGGCACGCCCGCTGATCCTGCAATACGGTTCGCTCGGTGTGGCCTTCTCGGGCACCGGCGCGGTACTCGACGAGAGCGTGGCCGATTTCGTTACCAGTGGCGGATCGGCCCCCAATCTGGTCGGTTACGCCAACCTCCAGCAAATCGGCGGTACGTTCCACACCAGCGCGACCTCGGACACGATCCGCTTCTCGCTGCCGCAGACAAGCGTCAGCTTCGATGTGGGATCGTATAGTCCGCTGTCGTTGGGCATCACACTGTTCGACGCGGCGGGTGCGACGGTTGGCAATCAACTCGTCGCGCTGACCAGTGCGCTGCAGACCGTGACCCTGACGGGCAGCTTCAGCAGTATCGGCCTTAATCTGGTAGGTGCCCGAGAGAGCGATGCCTTCGCGCTCGACAATCTGACCTTCGCGCAAGGCGCGGCGATCGTCGCGGCACCCGAGCCGATGGCGATGGGCCTGCTTGCGATCGGGATCGGCGGCGTGCTCGGCCTGCGGCGGCGCGTGCGTTAAGAGACCGGGGGAGCGCGGCGCGCTCCCCCCTTCCCTGCTCAGGCCACGGGTGTCGCAAGACGCAGCGCGTAAAACCGGGCACTGGCGATTTCGCTCAGCCGAACCGTGATCAGCGCCCCGCCGTCATCGAGTTCCTCACGGCCGAGCACCTCCCCGTGCGCGTGCAGCCACGCCGCGCGCGCGCCTTCTGCGGCCGCAATCGCGATCCGGTGAACGCGTGAGCCCGCCTGCAGGCGCGTGGTGACCTCGGCGAGCAATGCTTCCACACCCTCGCCACTCAACGCGGAAACAAGCGCGACATCGGCGCGCTTGGTCGCGGCTTCCTCCACGTCCGCGCGCTCCCCTTGCGGCAAGAGGTCGGCCTTGTTCCAGGCTTCGATGATGGGCGCGGCCCCCTCCCCTTCGCCCACCCCTAGCCCTGCCAGCACGCGCAGCACGTCGTCGCGTTCGGCATCGGTATCGGGGTGCGAGATATCGCGGACGTGCACGATCACGTCGGCTTCGAGCACCTCCTCCAGAGTAGCGCGAAAAGCTGCAACCAGTTGCGTCGGAAGATCGGATATGAAACCCACCGTGTCCGACAGGATCGCGCGTTCGAAGCCGGGAAGCCTGATCGCGCGCATGGTCGGATCGAGCGTGGCGAACAACATGTCCTTCGCTATCACGTCCGCGCCGGTCAGCCGATTGAACAGCGTGGACTTGCCCGCATTGGTGTAGCCCACCAGCGCCAGCACGGGGAACGGCGCTTCTTGCCGCCGCCGCCGGTGGAGCGTCCGCGTGCGCTTGGCCCCCTCCAGATCGTGCGTGAGCTTGGCGATCCGGTCGCGGATCAGCCGCCTGTCCGCCTCGATCTGCGTCTCGCCGGGGCCGCCGAGGAAGCCGAAACCGCCGCGCTGGCGTTCGAGATGGGTCCAGCTGCGCACGAGGCGCCCCTGCTGGTAGGTGAGGTGTGCAAGCTCCACCTGGAGTGCGCCCTCGCGCGTGGTGGCGCGCTCACCGAAGATTTCGAGGATGAGGCCGGTGCGATCGATCACCTTGGTCTTGAGCGCGGTTTCGAGATTGCGCTGCTGGATGGGGCTGAGGCCCACCCCGTCGATGACGACGACGGCAGCTTCGTGCTGCTGAACCTGCGCAGCGATCTTCTCGACCTGCCCGACGCCGAGCAGCGTCTGGCTGCGGGGCTGGCGGATCCTGAACGCCTCCGCCTCGGCCACATCGAGCTGGATCGCACGCGCGAGGCCGCTTGCTTCGTCGAGGCGCGCCTGGGTGTCGCGCGCGTTCGCGGTGCCCAGATCGGCGAGCGCGACGATGGCGCGCTGGCCGACACGCAGCCCCGAGGCGGGATCGAGGCGGCCGATGGTTTGCGCGGGGGCCTGGGTCAGTCCGAAGCCTCCACATCGTCGTCATTGGCGTCGGTCAGCTGGATGGGAGCGGCGGGCATCACGGTGGAGATGGCGTGCTTGTAGACGAGCTGGCTCAGCCCGTCGCGCCGCAGCAGCACCGAAAAGTTATCGAACCAGGTGATGATGCCCTGCAACTTGACGCCGTTGACAAGAAACATCGTGACGGGCGTCTTGGTCTTGCGGACCGTGTTCAGAAAGATATCCTGGAGGTTGTTCGATTTATCGGCCATCTGCGTGGTCTCCTGTTTGTTGGCGGACATGGATGCCCGCTCGCCGCGCGGTTGAGATCGGCGTCGGCAAACCGACGTTAGACGCGGGCGCGCGCGGCGGCAACCGGGCCGCGCCAGGGCGGGGCGATCACCGGACCCGCGATCAAGCCGTGGGCGGCGTCGGCAATGCGACGGCCCGAAACGACGCGCTCGGGCGCGATTTCGGCCAACGGCACGAGCACGAAGGCCCGCTCGAACAAGCGCGGGTGGGGGAGCGTGAGCATAAGGGTGGCGAGCGCGATGCCTTCGATGTCGATCAGATCGATGTCGATCACGCGCGGCCCCCAGCGCTGTGCGGGCAAGCGGCCCATCGCGACCTCGACCGCTTTGACCAGTTCGAGCAGCGCGTGGGGCTTGAGCGAGGTCGTGGCAAGCGCGGCGGCGTTGGCGAAGTCGGGTTGATCGGTCACGCCCCAAGGGGGAGTTTCATACACCGACGATGCGACGACAAATGTGAGATCGAACCCGGCGAAAAGCCGGGCGTATGCCTCCGCGAGGTTGGCCGCGCGGTCCCCGAGATTGCTGCCGAGCGCGAGCGCGACCGAGCGGATCATGCGGCGAGCGCGGCGCGCACCGCGAGCGCGTCGCGGTGCGCCGCCACATCGTGCGCGCGAATCACGGTCGCGCCCGCGTTTGCCGCCCAAAGGTGCGCCGCGAGCGTCGCGGCGAGGCGATCGCCTGTGGCCCGGCCAGTCAGCTGGCCGAGGAAGGATTTCCGCGATGCGCCCACCAACACGCGGTACCCGCGCGCGGCAAGGTGTGGGACGGCGCGCAAGGCGGCGAGATTCTGCGCAAGCGACTTGCCAAAGCCGACGCCGGGATCGAGCAGGATTCGCGCATCCGCGATCCGGGCCGCGCGGGCGAGCGCGAGCGAACGATCGAGGAACGCATCGATATCGGCGACGATATCGATCGCGGGATCAATGCCTGCGCGGTTGTGCATGATGATCAGCTCGCACCCGGCATGCGCGCAAACGGCGGCCATTTCGGGATCGCGCTGGAGGCCCCAGACGTCGTTGACCATGCGCACACCCGCAGCGAGCGCGGCGGCGGCGACGGCGGCCTTGCTGGTATCGACACAGAGGGGAGTGGCGAGCGCGGCCGCAAGCGCGGCGATCACGGGCACCACACGCGCAGCCTCGATCTCGGCATCCACCGGCGTGTAGCCGGGGCGGGTGGACTCGCCGCCGATATCGAGGATATCCGCCCCCTCCCCCGCCAGCGCGCGGCCGTGCGCGATTGCGGCTTGGTGGCTGGCAAAAAGGCCGCCGTCGGAAAAACTGTCCGGGGTGACGTTGATCACCCCCATCAGGCGGATCACCGGGGCGCGGCCTCGCTCACAGGGAGAATCGCGGTCCCCACCCCCTTCGCTGCTTGCGAAACCGCATTCGCCGCGCGCAACAGTTCCACCGGCATCATGGCGACGATGGTGCTGCTATTCTCGGTGCCGATCTCGGTCAGCGTTTGCAGGCGCCGCAGTTCGAGCGCGCTCGGGCTGGTGTCGATCATCTTGGCAGCTTCGACCAGCATGCGCGCGGCCTCGAACTCGCCCTCGGCGCGGATGATGCGCGCGCGTTTTTCGCGGATGGCTTCGGCCTCGCGCGCGATGGCGCGCTGCATCTGCTCGGGAATGTCCACGTCCTTGATCTCGACCGATTCGATCGCCACCCCCCAGCGCTCGGCGGCGACGGTCAGGATTTCGGCCAGACGGCGGTTGATACCGATGCGGTCCTTGAGCACCTGATCCAGATCGCTCTGGCCGATTGCGTCGCGCAGGCCCGTCTCGGCCGCCTGGATGACGGCGGCCTGCCACGTTTCCACCGCCGTCACCACCTTGACCGGATCGGCGGCACGGAACCAGACGACCGCGTTCACCCGCACCGCCACACCGTCGCGCGTGATCGTCTCCTGCGTCGCGAGCTGGGTGGTGATAATCCGCAGATCGACCTTCTGGATGCGATCGAGGATCGGGATGAGGAGGAACAGCCCCGGGCCCTTCGACGCACCCAGCCGACCCAGACGGAAGAACACGCCGCGCTGATACTCCTGGTTCACGCGGAAGGTGGAACTCAGCAGCGCGAAGCCGATGATGGCGAGCACGAGGACGATGGCGATGCCGGGGGTCATGGGCAGTGTCCTTTTGGGAACTAGGCTTCGTCCTCGTCGCGCGCGTCGGTCAGGCCCAGCGCCTTCAGTTTGCGGTGCAGCGCGCTGCGCTCCATGCCGATGAAGGCAGCGGTACGGCTGATATTGCCGGAAAAGCGCCGGATTTGCACGCGCAGATATTCGCGCTCGAACGCCTCGCGGGCCTCGCGCAGCGGGGTCGCCATGATCGCCTTCGCACCCTCGTTCGGCACCATGCGGCCGGGTTCGCTGGTGATTTCGGCGGGCAGCATGTCGAGCTCCACCCGGCGCGCGCGTTCGGGTGCTGCGAGGATCATCGTGCGCTCCACAACGTTCCTCAACTGGCGGACATTGCCGGGCCAATCGTAACTCTGGAGCGCGGCCGCCGCTTCCTCCGAAAGACCTGGCGTGGCCATGCGCCGCTCGGCCGCATGGCGCGCGAGGAACAGGCG
>JBBQJX010000103.1:0-6668 GCA_038326295.1 Sphingomonadales bacterium | reverse complement strand
CGCCCAGAGCATGGCGGCCAGCCTCAGATATTCTTTCTTGACCGCCTCCAGCTCAGGCGTTTCGGGCATCTCGAACACCGTGCACTTCTTCAGCCGCGAGCGGCGGATCGCGTCCAGATCGGGGAAGTGCGCGAGGCGCTTCAGGCCGGTTGCCGCATTGAACCGGTCGATCTCGTCGGTGGCGGCGCTGCGGTTGGCGATCACGCCCGCCATGCGGACTTCGTAATTCTTGGACTTCGCTTTGATCGCGGCGACGATGCGGTTCATCGCGAAGATGCTGTCGAAATCATTCGCCGCCACCACCACCGCGCGTTCGGCATGCTGGAGCGGGGCCGCGAACCCGCCGCAAACCACGTCACCGAGCACGTCGAAGATGACGACGTCGGTGTCTTCGAGTAGATGGTGCTGCTTGAGGAGCTTGACCGTCTGCCCCACCACATAGCCGCCGCAGCCGGTGCCTGCGGGCGGCCCACCCGCCTCGACACACATGACGCCGTTGAAGCCCTCGAACATATAGTCCTCGGGCCGCAGTTCCTCGGCGTGGAAGTTCACCGTTTCCAACACATCGATGACGGTCGGCATCAGTTTTTTGGTGAGCGTGAAGGTGCTGTCGTGCTTGGGATCGCAGCCGATCTGGAGGACGCGCTGGCCGAGCAGGCTGAACGCGGCGGACAGGTTCGACGAGGTGGTCGATTTGCCGATCCCGCCCTTGCCATAGACCGCGAAGACTTTCGCCGATCCGATGTCCATCGAGGGATCCATGCGGACCTGGACCGATCCGTCGCCATCTTCTTGTGCGCGTGGCGGGAGTTCGAGGACGAGGCTCATGCGGCAATTCCTTCGAGGCGATCTTCGATTTCATCGCTTGCCGCGTAGAGCGCGGCAAGCGTGGCGGCGTCGGGTGACCAATATTTGCGCTGGCTGGCCTCGATCAGACGGTTCGCCACGCGCGCGGACGCCTTGGGATTGAGTTCGGCCAGCCGGGTGCGCATCGCATCGTCGAGGACGTACGTCTCGGTGATACGCTGATAAACCCACGGGTCGACCGCATCGGCGGTGGCGGACCAGCCCATCGTGTTGGTGACGTGCACCTCGATCTGGCGGACACCCTCGAAGCCATGTTCGAGCATCCCCTCGTACCAGCGCGGGTTGAGCATGCGCGTGCGCGTCTCCAGCCCGACCTGCTCGGCGAGCGTGCGGACCTTGCCCGCCCCTTGGGTCTGATCGCCGATATACACGGGTGCGGGAGTGCCCCCCTTGGCGCGCTTCACGGCTTTCGCGATGCCGCCCAGCGTATCGACATACTGGTCGATCGTGGTGACGCCGAGTTCGACGCTGTCCAGATTCTGGTAGGCGAGATCCACATGGCTGAGCACGCTGTCGAGCAGCCGGGGCTGCGAGACCGGGCGACCGTCCATCCCGTAGGCGAAGCCCTTGCGCTTCTGGTACGCGTCGGCGAGTTCGTCGCCGGTTTCCCAGCAGCCCGCGTCGATCAGCTGGTTGACGTTCGCGCCGTAGGTGCCCTCGGCGTTGCTGAACACGCGAAGGGCGGCGGTTTCGAGGCTGCCGCCGTTCGCGGCCTGGTAGGCAAGCGCGTGGGCGCGGATGGGGTTCATCTCCGCAGGCTCGTCCGCCTGCGCGGCGAGGAAGGCGGCTTCGGCCAGCATCCGCGTCTGTAGCGGCAGCAGATCGCGGAAGATGCCCGACAGCGTGGCGATCACGTCGATGCGCGGGCGGGCGAGCAGCGCCAGCGGGACCAGTTCCGCGCCGCACAGCCGCCCGTAATTGTCGAAGCGCGGGCGGGCGCCCATCAGCGCCATCGCCTGCGCGATCTGGCCGCCTTCGGACTTCATGTTGTCGCAGCCCCAGAGCACCATCGCGATGCTTTGCGGGTAGGGCGCGCCATCCGCCATGTGGCGATCGATGATGCGCTGGGCTTGGATGGCCCCGTCGCTGACCGCGAAGTTGGACGGGATCCGGTAGGGATCGAAGCCGTGAAGGTTGCGGCCGGTGGGCAGGATCGCCGGCGTGCGCAACACATCCCCGCCCACCGCCGGACGGACGTAGCGCGCATCGAGCGCACGCACGATGGCGGCGAGCTCGGTATCGTGCGTGAGGTGAGCGTTGGCGGTGGCGAGATCGGCGAAGAGCGCGGTCGCTTCCTCAACCGGCAGCCCCGACTGGAGCTGCGCGACCTTGGCGTTGCCGCCGTCGACCAGCATCTCGATCGACGCGCGCGTGGGGGCGAAGCCGCGGCCGGTGGCGATTTCGAGCAGCAGATCGGCGCGCGCCTGGGGGCCGGTCCCCTGGCCGATGACGTGGAGGCCCGACGGGATCAGCGTCTCCTCATATTCGTAAAGGCGCACGGCTAGCGACGCGACCTCGGCCTCGGGGTTGGCCCATGCCGGGGTGGCGGGGGTGAGATCGAGCGCGGACGCCTGATCCTGGATCATGACCGCGAGGTCCTCGCGGTCCGCGTCGCCCGAGCGCCAGCGGGCCAGCGTGGCCTTGAGATCGAGCAGGCCCTTGTAAAGGCCCGCGTGCGCGATGGGTGGCGTGAGGTAGGAGATCAGCGTGGCGTTGGCGCGGCGTTTGGCGATCGTGCCTTCGGACGGGTTGTTGGCGGCGTAAATGTAAAAGTTGGGAACGTCGCCGATCAGCCGCTCGGGCCAGTCGTTCGCTGAGAGTCCCGTCTGCTTGCCCGGCATGAACTCCAATGCACCGTGCGTGCCGAAGTGGAGGAGCGCGTGGGCGCGAAAGTCCTCGCGCAGCCAGCGGTAGAAGGCCGAGAATGCGTGGGTGGGCGCGAAGCTGCCCTCGAACAGCAGCCGCATCGGATCGCCCTCGTAGCCGAAGGCGGGCTGGACGGTGACCGCGACGTTGCCGAAGCGCTGCCCAAGCACGTGGATCGACGAACCGTCGGACTGCTGGCGGCCGGGCGCGGGACCCCACTGGCCCTCGATCTGGGCGAGGTGGGGTTCGCGCCGCACATGATCGTCCGTGGGGATGCGCGCGAGCACATTGGCGTCCGCACCGAAGCGCGCCGCGTTGCCGGTGAGGATCGTGTTGCGCAGATCGTCTACCGTGGGTGGCACTTCGACGGTGTAGCCCGCGCGCTGGAGCTCGCCGAGCGTGGCGTGGACGCTCTGGAAGACGCTCAGATACGCCGCGCTTCCGACCGCACCCGCGTTGGGCGGGAAGTTGAAGATGACGAGCCCGATGCGGCGCTCCGCACGCTCGGATTTCGCCAGCGCGATCAGCCGCGCGGTCTTTGCGGCGAGGGCGTCGGCGCGCTCGCGGCAGGGCTGCATCGCGCGCGTGGTGGTGCCCGTCGGGAAGGTGCAGCGGTAGCCGCAGCCGGTGCAGGCCTCGCCCGACGCGTCCGCCCGCCCGCCGAACATCGCAGGCGCGACCGCGCCGTCGAGCTCGGGGATGGCGACCATCATCGTCGCCTCGATCGGCATCAGCCCGCGCGCCGACGCGCCCCACGCTTGCAGCGTCTGGAACTCCAACGGGTGCGCGGCGAGGTAGGGGCGGTCCATCTGCGCGAGGATTTCCTCGGCCGCCGCGCTGTCGTTGTAGGCGGGGCCACCCACGAGGCTGAAGCCGGTCAGCGACACCATCGCATCGATCGTGGGCTGGCCATTCTTCATGAAGAACCGCTCGATCGCGGGGCGCGAATCGAGCGTGGTGGCAAACGCGGGAACGACGTTCAGGCCGCGCGCCTCGAACGCGGCGATCACGCCGTCATAGTGCGCGGCATCGTTGGCGAGCACGTAGGAGCGTAGCAGGAGCAGGCCAACGGTGCCGTTGGTGCCCGCTTTCGGGAGAGCGGCAGCGCTCTCGGTCATGCGGCCGGGCAGGCGCGGGTGGTAGAGGCCGAGTTCGGGATATTCGACTACAGGCGCCGCTTTCAGCGCGCCTTTCCACGCGGCGCGCGGGCCGGTGGCATAGCGGTCCACCAGATTGCGGACCATCGATTCGAAATTCTCGTCGCTGCCCGAGAGCCAATATTGCAGCGTCATGAAATACGCCCGCACGTCCTGCGCGGTGCCCGGGATGTACTTCAGTAACTTGGGGAGCTTGCGCAGCATCGCCATCTGCCCCGCGCCCGACGACTGGCCGGGCTTCCTCGGCGCGCCGCGCAGTCGCTTGAGCAGCGCCATCGGGCCCTTGGCGGGCGCGTCCATCCGGTAGGGACCGAGCTTGGTCAGCTTGACCACTTCGGCCGCCGACATGGCGCCGACCATCGCGTCGCACGCTTCGCGCCGAGCGGTGAGCTGCGGGAGCACCCTCGACACGTGCTCTTCCATGAAGAGCATCCCCGAGACGATGATATCGCCGCGCGCGATGTCGGCGTGGCACTGCGCGAGCGCTTGGGGATCGGCATCCCAGTCCGAAGCGGCATGGAAATCGATGGTGAGGCCGGGGTTGGTGCGGGCCAGCTTCGCCTGCGCGCGCTCGGCCGCACCCGCGAGATGGTTGTCGAGGGTTACCACGACCACGCGCACCGGGGCAGCTGGTGCCTCAGCGCGCATAATGGGATTTCGCTTCGTAAAGCGTTTCGACGCCGATCGCGGCGAGCTGGCGCTCGGCGGCGTATTTCTCGGTGTTTCGCTTGGCCTTGCCGCGCACGAAGAAGGGGATCTTGCGGAGCTCGCGTTCGGCGTCGGGGTGCCAGGCGACGAGGATGGGGGCTGGCTCGGCGGGAGCGTGCGCATCCACCCCCTCCGTCTCGCTACGCTCGCCACCTCCCCCAGAGGGGGAGGATTGATCCTCCCCCGCTGGGGGAGGTGCCCGAAGGGCGGAGGGGGCGGTGCCGTGCGCACCCAAATGGCTCGCGCCCGCCTCGTCGTGGAACTCGGGATCGTCGCGGAACATGGTGAGCAGGTGCTCCTCGAGCCCCATCACCAGCGGGTGCACCCAGGTATCGAACAGCACGTTCGCGCCCTCGAACCCCATCTGCGGCGAGTAGCGCGCGGGGAAGTCCTGGACGTGGACAGGTGCGCTGATCACCGCACAGGGAATGCGGAGCCGCTTGGCCATGTGGCGCTCCATCTGCGTGCCGAGGATCAACTCGGGGGCGAGCGCCTTGATCGCGTCCTCGACCTCCAGATAATCGTCGGTGATCAGCGGCTCGACACCGTATTTGGCCGCCGCCTCGCGCAGGTCGCGCGCGAATTCGCGGTTGTAGCAGCCGAGCCCCACCACCTCGAAGCCGAGTTCTTCGGTAGCGACGCGCGCGGCCGCGATTGCATGGGTGGCGTCGGCGAAGATGAAGACGCGCTTGGCGGTGAGGTAGGTCGAATCGACCGAGCGCGAGTACCAGGGGAGGCGCGACGGGGTGCCCGCGAGCGCCGCCGCTGGGTCGACTCCCGCGATGGCGGCGATTTCGGCAATGAAGTCCTTCGTCGCGCCGAAGCCGATGGGGATGGTGCGGACGGTCGGCTGTTTGAAGGTGCGCTCGAGCCAGCGGCACGCGGTGTCGGCGCTCTCGGGATAGAGGCAGATGTTGAAATCGGCTTCCCCGAGCCGCACGAGATCGGCGGGGGTGGCGCCCATCGGCGCGGTAACGTGCACGTCGATGCCGAGCTGGCCCAGCAATTTGATGATCTCGGCGATGTCGTCGCGGTGCCGGAAGCCCAGCGCGGTCGGGCCGAGCAGGTTGGCGCGCGGCCGGCGACCTTCGCGCGGCGCGGGTTTGAGCGAGCGGTCCGCGAGCGCACGCACCAGCGCATGGAACGTCTCCGCCGCGCCCCAATGCTCTTTGCGCTGGTAGCTGGGGAGTTCGAGCGGGATCACCGGGATCGGCAGGTTCAGCGCCTTCGCCAGCCCCGCGGGATCGTCCTGGATGAGTTCGGCGGTGCAGCTCGCGCCGACCAGCATCGCCTGCGGCTTGAAGCGCGCATAAGCGTCGGCGGCGGCGGTCTTGAACAGCTCGGCGGTATCCCCGCCCAGATCGCGCGCCTCAAACGTGGTGTAGGTAACGGGCGGCCGCTCGCTCCGCCGCTCGATCATCGTGAACAGCAGGTCCGCGTAGGTGTCCCCCTGCGGCGCGTGCAGCACATAATGCACACCCCTCATCGCGGTGGCGACGCGCATAGCGCCCACATGTGGCGGGCCTTCGTATGTCCAGACCGAAAGCTGCATCAGACGGCCAATCGGTCACGGCGATTGCCGGGACGCGCGAACAGTTCGGCGAGATCGCCCGCCTGATCGAAGCCGTGGACGGGCGAGAAGACGAGTTCGATCGACCATTTGGTCGTCAGCCCCATCGCTTCGAGCGGGTTGGCAAGGCCGAGGCCGCACACCGTCAGATCGGGACGCTGCGCCTTGGCGCGATCGAGCTGGCGATCGACGTCCTGGCCCTCGCTGATGAGCGCATCGGCAGGCAGCGCCGCAAGCTCGTGCGCGAGGTGCGCCTTGTGGAGGAAGGGCGTGCCGACTTCGACCGGGATCATGCCGAGTTCGTTCGCGAGGAAGCGCGCCAGCGGGATTTCGAGCTGGCTATCGGGAAAGAAGAAGATGCGCTTGTTTTCCAGCGCCGGGCGGTAGCGCGCGGTGGCGCGCCGGGCGCGCTCGCGCGGCGCGGCGATGACGTGGTCGAAGCGCGCCTGCGGGATGTTGAAGGCGGTGGCGGCCGCCTGCAGCCAGTGGGTGGTGCCCTC
>JBBQJX010000102.1:0-6681 GCA_038326295.1 Sphingomonadales bacterium | reverse complement strand
GGGGGAGCGCGCGCAAAGCCGCCACGATACGCACGATGAGCTGGGCGTCCGCCCTCGTGACCCTCGCGCTCCCCGTCGCCGCCCACGCGCAGGCGTCGGGCGCGTTCGATCTCGCCACCCGCGCGCTCGGCTCTGCCACCGGCGGTGCCGCCCCGGGCGATCCGCTGTCGCTGCCGCTCCAGCTCCTCATCCTGATGGGGCTGCTCGCGATCCTGCCCTCGATGCTGCTGATGATGACCGCGTTCACGCGCATCATCATCGTGCTCGCCATCCTGCGACAGGCGCTCGGCCTCACCCAGTCGCCGCCCAACCAGGTGCTCGTCGGCCTGTCGCTCTTCCTCACCTTCTTCGTGATGTCCCCCACGCTCACCCGGATGAACGCCGAAGCGGTCACCCCCTACAGCCAGGGTCAGCTCGCGCTTGCGCCGGCGCTCGATCGTGGCGGCGCGATCCTGCACAAGTTCATGATCGTGCAGACGCGCACGCGCGATCTCAAGCTGTTCGCGGACATGGCGCACGCGCCGAAATTCGCCACCCCGCAGGACGTGCCGTTCTCGATCCTGCTGCCCGCCTACGTCACGTCCGAACTCAAGACCGCCTTCCAGATCGGCTTCATGCTGTTCCTGCCCTACCTCCTCATCTATCTCGTGGTCGCGAGCGTGCTGATGGCGCTCGGCATGATGATGCTCAGCCCCACGCTCATCTCGCTTCCCTTCAAGCTGCTGCTGTTCGTGCTTGTCGATGGCTGGGCGCTCACCATGGGCAGCCTTGCGGGCAGCTTCCGGCAGGTGGCCGCATGAATCCGGACGATCTGATCCCCTTGGCGCAGCACGCGCTCTGGGTGCTGGTGCTCACCATCACGCCCGTCGTGCTCCCCGCGCTGGTGATCGGGCTGATCGTCGGCATGGTGCAGGCCGCCACCTCGATCAACGAGGCGACGCTCGCCTTCGTCCCCAAGCTCCTCGTCACGCTGGCCTGCCTGGGGTTGTTCGGCGCGGTCATGATCCGCCTGCTCACCGATTTCTTCACCGAAGTCTTCGAGCGCATTCCGGATATGGCCCGATGAGCGACATGCTGCTCGCCAATCCCGAGCGTTTCCTGTCGGCGATGCTGTTCGCGATGTTGCGCATCGGCGGCGCGTTCGTCACCGCCCCCATCTTCTCGCACCTCGCGATCCCCGTGCAGCTGCGCATCCTGCTTGCGGCTGCCATTGCGGTCGCGGTCGTCACCACGCACCCGCTCCCCGCGATCGATCTCGTCTCGGCACGCGGCCTGATCGCGGGCGCGTCCGAGGTGACCATCGGCCTTATCCTGGGCTTCGTCCTCGCGCTCGCCTTTGCCGCGCCGATGGTGGCGGGCGAGCAGATTTCGGCGGGCGCGGGGCTGGGCTTCGCCGCCTTCTCCGATCCGCAGTCGGGCATCACCAGCCCCGCGATCGGCCAGTTCCTCTCGCTCCTGCTGACATTGCTGTTCCTCGCCTTCGACGGGCATCTGCGCTTCCTCGAGATCGTCGTGCGCAGCTACACTGCATTGCCCCCGGGCGACGCGCTCCCCTCGGCCGCACACCTGCGCGATCTGGCGCAGTTCGGCGGCTTCGTTTTCGAGGCCGGGCTGCTGATCGCGCTCCCCATCGCGGTCGCGCTGCTGTGCGTGAACCTCAGCCTGGGCGTCCTCACGCGCGCCGCGCCGCAGCTCAACATCTTCGCCATCGGCCTGCCGGTCTCGGTCTTCGCCGCGATGGCGATGCTCGCACTCGCCTTCCCCGCGCTCGTCGATCTCATGACCGCCATCGTCGGCCGCGCGCTCGATGTGGCGCAGCGCATCGCGCTCGGCTGACCGATGGCCGAGACCGCAGGCGACAAGACCGAAGCCCCGACGCAAAAGCGCCGCGACGATGCCGCCAAAAAGGGCGAGCATCCCCGCGCGCGCGAACTCGGCCCCGCGCTCGTCATGCTCGGCGGCGCAGGCTGGCTGGCGCTCGCCGGCGCCAGCCTCGCGAACGGCTGCCGCGAGGCGCTCGCCCAAGGGCTGATCCTCCCGCCCGGCGACGAGTTCGAACCCGGCCGCGCGCTGCTGCGCGTCCTCGTCCCGCTCGCGGTCCCGCTCGCCGCGCTGCTCGCGGTCTGCTGCGCGGCGGCGATCCTCTCGGGCACGCTGCTCGGCGGCGGCCGCTTCCATCTGGGCGCGCTCGCCCCCGATCCGGCGCGCATGGATCTCTTCAAGGGCTTCGCACGCATTTTCGGCGCGCAGGGCCCGACCGAACTCGGCAAGTCGCTGCTCAAGCTCGGCGTCGTCGGCGCGGTCGCCTTCTTCTCGGTCCGCCCGATGGTCGCCGATCTCGCCCCGCTCGCGCACGCCGATATCCACGCCGCCGCCGCCGCGATCGGCCCGCGCATTTCGGGGCTCCTTCTTCACCTCGCGCTCGGCCTCGGCCTGATCGCGCTGGTCGATGCCCCGCTCGCGCTCATGCGTTTCGTCAACAGCCTCAAGATGACCAAGCAGGAAATCCGCGACGAAGCCAAGGAACAGGAGGGCAATCCCGAGACCAAGGGCGCGCAACGCCGCCGCATGCGCGAAGCGCGGCGCGGTCCCGCCGCCGCCGCTGTCGCCAGCGCGCACGTGGTCCTCACCAACCCCACGCAGTTCGCGGTCGCGCTGCGATACCGCCGCGCCGAGGACCGCGCCCCCATCGTGGTCGCGCGCGGGCGCGGCCAGATCGCGGCTGCCATCCGCGCCGCCGCCGCCGAGCGTCGCCTGCCCGTCCTCGAATATCCCGAACTCGCGCGCGCGCTGTATTTCACCGGACGCGACGGCGGCGAGATCGACGCCGACCTGTATGCGGCGGTGGCCGCCGTCCTCGCCTTCGTCTTCAACCTCGATCGCGCGGTGGGCCGAGCCACGCACGCGCCACAGGTCGAGGTGCCGCCCTCGGCGCGCTTCGACGAACATGGCCGCAGGCAAGGCTAAAGTGATGACCCCGCGCGCCGTCTCCAGTGCTGCGACCCGATCCCTGAAGGAGGCGCGCGCATGCCAACCATCCTGAACACGCTCGGCTCCGGCTCGGGCATCGATACCGCCAGGCTCATCTCCGATCTCACCGCCGCGCAGCGCGGGCAGGTGGATGCGACGCTGCACAAACGCTCCGAATCGAACGCCGCGCAGGTCAGCGCGCTCGCCGCGGTGCGTTCGGGGCTCGACGCCTTCGTCAATGCGCTCGGCAACCTCACCACCGGCGGCGATCTGACCACTCAACCCGAAAGTGCCAATGTGGGCGCACTCGGCATCGCGCGCGATCTGTCGGTCCCGGTCGCCGCGCCCGTCGATGCGACCATCGTCGTCCAGCAGCTCGCCACCGTGCAGACCGTCGTCTCGGATCGGTATACGAGTGCCGCCGCCCCGGTCGGTCTTGGCACGCTTACGCTGACGTTGGGCACCCTGACCGCAAGCGGCGGCGTCCCATCCGCCTTCGCCAGCGGCACGCGCACGCCCGTCGGCATCGCGATCACCGCCGCGAACAACAGCCTCACCGGCCTGCGCGACAGTATCAACGCCGCCAAAGTCGGCGTCACCGCCAGCATCCTCGATGATGGCCAGGGCGCGCGCCTCGTGCTGCGCGGCACCAGCGGCGCGACCAGCGGCTTCACCCTCGCCGCCACCCCCGCCGGAGCCGCCGTGGCCGGCGATCCCTCGCTCGACAGCCTCGCCTTCGCGCCGGGCGCCAACTCCCCGGTCGCGCTCGTCTCCGCCGCCGCCAACGCGAGGCTGAGCGTCGATGGCGTCGCGATCGAGCGCACCACCAACCAGATCGCCGACGCGCTTCCCGGCTACACGCTGTCGCTGCACCGCGCCGACGCCGCCACCCCCGTCCAGGTCCGCGCCGCGCGCGACGATGGCCTGCTCAAGCAAACCGTCTCCAACTATGTCGCCGCCTATAATGCGATGATGGGGGTGGTGACGGGCTACGATCGCGGCGGCACCAACGCCAGCACCGCCGGGCCGCTCTACGGCCAGTCCGCGATCCGCGGCTTCGAGGTTCAGCTCTCCGCGCTCAGCGCCCGGGCGTTCGGCGGCACGACGCTCGCCGCGCTCGGCATCCAGACCGCGCGCGATGGCACGCTCTCGGTCGACGATGCCACGCTGTCGACCGCGATTGCCGCCGATCCCGCGCGCATCGAGACGATCTTCACCGGCAGCGGCACGGGCACCGACAAGGGCATCGCGGGCGCGGTCAAGGCGATGCGCGACGGTCTCACCGCGAGTGGCGGCGGCTTCGCCACCTATTCCAAGCGCCTCACACAAGACGCGACCACCATCGCGCGCGACACCGGCGCGCTCGATACGCGTACCAGCGCCTACTCGGCCAAACTCGCGAAGCAGTTCGCGGCGATGGAAGCCGCCGTTGCCGCGTACAAATCCACCGGCTCCTTCCTCACCCAGCAGATCGACGTGTGGACCGGCCGCAACAACCGCAATTAACCGCCCAACCGAAAGACGCATTCCCATGATGGCAGCTGCCCGTGCCTACACCCAGGTCTCGACCTCCGCCCGCGTTTCCACCGCCGATCCGCATCAACTCATCACGATCCTGTTCGAGGAAGCGCTCGCCGATCTCGCGCGCGCAAGGCGGGCGATCGAGCATGGCGATCTGGCGGCCAAATCGCGCCATCTGAGCCACGCGACGACGCTGGTGGCCGCGCTCGATGCCAGCCTCGACCACGACAAGGGGGGCGAGATCGCGCGGAGCCTTTCGACGGTTTATGCCTTCGTTCGCGCGCGGATCCTGCGCGCGGGGGCTAAGAACGATGCGGACCAGTGCCGGATCGCGGCGGAAACGCTGGCCGAGATCGCCAGTGCGTGGCGGGAGATTGCCTGAGCGAAGTCCAGGAAGGTCACGAAGGTCACGGAGAATCGTGTTTTCACGGCGGTTCGGGCTTGCAACGGACGCTCGGGAGGGCAGCGCGAATCGATTTCGCTGACCGGTGATTCTCGCCTGACCGATCCTACAATGCAAGCCCGCGCGCGCCGATCCGTTACGCGGCCGAAGCCCTTGTCTGGCGCTCGCCCGGCGCCAGGATGATTGCGCAGGCGGAGGGCAAAGGTGAGCGGCGGCGGGCCTCAGACGGTAACGGGATCGGGCAACAACGTCGCGCAGGTGCACGGCGATAACAACCACGTCACGATCACGGTCGGCGGTGCGGAACTGCATCTGCGCAAGCTCCACACGCGGCCGGGCACGCTCGAATATCTGCGCGATCTGCTGCTGCCCGAAACGCGCGCGACCCGGCTCGTCGCGCGCGCGGGCGATCTGGCGGATCTTGCGGCGTGGCGCGACGGGCGGCGCCATATTGCGGTGCGCTGCCTGACCGGGCGCGCGGGCGCGGGCAAGACGCGGCTCGCGATCGAGGCGTGCGCCGCCGCCGAGGATGCGGGATGGGAAGCCGCCTTCGTCCAGAGCGCGGAACTCGCGCGCTTTCATGCGACCAGCAACCTCGTCCACTGGCCCGTTTCGCGGTCGACGCTGATCGTCATCGATTATGCCGCGACTTCGGCCACGGTCCTGAAGGACTGGTTCGCCACCATCGCGCCCCGGCGCGACGACGCGCACGAACATAAGCTGCGCATCCTGCTGCTCGAACGCCATGCCGATGCGGGTCACGGCTGGTGGGCCGATCTCGCGGCGCTGGACAGTTTTTCGCGCGACTGCGCGGGGTATCTGCTCGAAGGCGAGCGGCCGCACGATCTGGGCAGCATCGTCGATCCGGAAGACCGCCGCGCGCTGCTCGCCAACGCAATGACGCTCGCCGCGCAGCTACTCGAAATACCCCCGCGCGCGCCGCCGTCTGCGGGCGCGAACACCGCGTTCGACGCGAAGCTCGCCGGTCCGCATATCGAAAACGAGCCGCTCTATCTGATGCTCGCCGCGATCCACGCCGCCCGACATGGCGCGCCTGAAGCGCTTGTGCTTGGGCTGGATGTGCTCGTGGACGGCATCGTCGCGGAAGAACGCGCGCGATTGACGCGGCTCGCCAACGCGCACGGCTTCACTGACCAAGGCGCACAACTCCGTCACATGGCCGCCTGCGTGACGCTCCAGAACGGGTGCGCGGCGGACGGGATTGTGCCGCTGATCGCCGACGAGATGGCGCGATGCGGCTTCCCGCCGGTCAAACGACCCAGAGAGATTGCCGCTCTCCTCGCCGACTATCTCCCCGCTCCCAACGGCGCGCTCGATTCGCTACGCCCCGATCTGATCGGGGAGGCGTTCATGGTGCGCGAGTTCGTCGGCGATCCGTGCGACGCCGCCCAGGCGATCGTGCTGCGCGCCCACGCCCGCGCGCCCATCGGCACCGTCGATACGCTGATCCGCGCCGCCCGCGATCTCGCACACGGCAGCGCCAGCCACCCGGCGGTCCTCTGGCTCGGCGGCGTGGCGGAAGCGTCGGGCGATTTTGGCGAGCTGATGCGTATCGCCGACGGCCTCCCCGAAAACACGCTCGCGCTGCGCGAGTTCGCCGCCGCGATCCAGGGCACGATCGCGCAGGTGGTTCGGCGCGCGGCGGAGGCCGATCCAGAGACTTTCGAGGCGCCGCTCGCTCGGGCGTTGTCCATTCTCGGTGTTCGCCTGAGCGATCTTGGCCGCCGCGAGGACGCGCTCGCCGCCGCGCGCGAGGCGGTCGATCT
>JBBQJX010000101.1:0-6698 GCA_038326295.1 Sphingomonadales bacterium | reverse complement strand
TAGTCCTCGCTGTGCAGCAATTCCCACAGCTTCTCCGCGCCCCGCCGCGCCAGCGTATGCTCCACGGTCACCGATCCGCGCAACTGCGTCACCGTGGCGGCATCGTAGGGCCGCTCGATCCCGTCGAAACGACCGTTGGGGGCGGGGACGAGGGTATCGAAGCCAGTCATCGGGGAGCCTCCTGTGTTGCGCCGCAGCAAATGCGCAACTGCAACATCGCCGTCAAGCGCCCCCGATCAAAGCGGACGCACTTACCAAAGCAGCGCCTTCGGGTTGGGCACCGGCTCGTGCTTCTGTGCCGCGAGCAGCGCCAGCACGGACCTCACCGCCACCGCCAGTCCGATCAGCGTGAGGATCACGAAGCCCAGACCGAACACCCACCACGTCAGCCATCCGATGATGGTGAACAGGATCGAGTACCAGAAGGTGCGGATGTGGTAACGTTCGTGGCTGCGTTGCCACGCGGGCGAGTCCGAGGCATCGCGCCAGACATACCCCAGGACCACCGCCACGATCCCGAACGCACCGCCGGTCAGCACGCCCGCGAGGTGCAGCAGCGCCACTGTTGTGGGTCGGTTGAGATCGAAGCCGTTCGTGCCCGTGGCCATTTGTGCGCTCCTCGTCGCGACACAGTAACGCGCGGCCGCCCGCTTCCCAAGCCTTCCTGTGCTTGCGCCCCGCGCGCGCCGCGTTAAGCCGGACGGTATGGCGTTCACCGATCGTCTCTCGCCCGTCACGCGCGTGGTGGCTGCCTTCGCGGCGCTCGCGCTGGTCGCGCTTGTGACGACGTTGGCGTTACGCGGCGTACGCGCTGGCGACGAACGCGAGAATGCGCTCGTCTGGGTACGGCATGCTTTCGTCGTCCTGATCGAGACCGAGCAGCTCGAGGCGCGCATTCACGCCTCCGAATCAGCGCAGCGCGGCTATCTGCTGAGTGGGGACGAACCCTTTTTTACCGATATGAAACGCCAGATTGCCGCAGCCGATGCCAGCCTCGGGCGGCTGCGTTTGCTGACGGCGGACAATACGCGGCAACATGATAATATCGGGCAGCTGAGCTTGCTGGTGTCCAAACGACTGCTGTTGCTGCGTCGGCGCGCCGGGCTGGCGCGCAACCTCGGCGTGATCGAGGCGACCGGCTTCGCGCCGGGCCGGGAGGCGATGGCGGCGGTCGAAGCGAGCCTCGGCCGATTGCGTGCGGAGGAGCAGCGGCTGCTGACCGAACGCCGCGCGGTCGCCGCAGCGATCGAGAGACGCGTTGACCGCTTGAATTTTCTGCTGGCCGCGATCGGCGTCGGGCTGGCGGCGGCGGCGGTGATCGCGGGGATCGCCGCCTTCGCCTCGATCGCGCGCGCACGCGAAGAAGCGGCGCGTGCCGCGACCGAGGCCCAGATGCGCGAGGACCTCGAAGAACGCGTCACCGTGCGCACCACCGAACTGCGCACCGCGAACGCGCGCCTGATCGCGGAAAGCGAGACGCGCGAGCGCGCCGAGGCGCAGGTGCGCCAGATGCAAAAGATGGAATCGATCGGCCAGCTGACGGGCGGCATCGCGCATGATTTCAACAACATGCTCGCCATCGTGATCGGCAGCCTCGATATGGCGCGCCGACGGATCGATACCGATCCGCAGCGCACGCTGACCTATCTCGACAATGCGGAAGAAGGTGCCAGGCGCGCCGCGCAGCTGACCGCGCGCCTGCTCGCCTTCTCGCGCCAGCAGCCGCTCGCGCCCGAACCGCTCGACGTGAACAAGCTGGTCGGCGATACGAGCGAACTCGTCCGCCGCACGATCGGCGAGGCCACCCGGCTCGAAACTGTGCTGGCGGGTGGGCTGTGGCGCGCCAACGTCGATAGAAGCCAGCTCGAAAATGCGATCCTCAACCTTGCGGTGAACGCGCGCGATGCGATGCCCGAGAGTGGCGGCAAGATCACCCTGGAAACCGCCAACACGCATCTCGACGAGGAATATTCCCGAAACCATGCCGAGGTGAAGTCCGGCCAATATGTCGTCATCTGTGTGACGGACACGGGAACGGGGATGCCGCAGGACGTGATCGAACGCGCGTTCGATCCGTTCTTCACGACCAAGAAGGTCGGCAAGGGCACGGGCCTGGGGCTCAGCCAGGTGTTCGGCTTCGTCAAACAGTCGGGCGGCCACGTGAAGATCTACTCGGAACAAGGTGTCGGTACGACGGTAAAACTCTATATTCCGCGCTGGTTCGGCGCGGAAAGTACGTCTGCGACCCCGCGCGTGGCGTCCACCGATATGCCGCGCGCGACAGACGACGAGATCGTGCTGGTCGTCGAGGACGAGCAGCGCGTGCGCCATCTGACAGTCGATACGCTGCGTGAGCTTGGCTATACCGTGGTGCAGGCGAGCGACGGCGCGGCCGCACTCGAGCAGATGAAGGTCCAGCCGCGCATCGATCTGCTGTTCACCGATATCGTCATGCCCGAGATGAACGGCCGCGAGCTGGCCGATCGGGCGCGCGAAATCCGCCCTGGGCTGCGCGTGCTGTACACGACCGGCTACACGCGCAACGCTGTCGTCCATAACGGGATGCTCGATCCCGGCGTGGCGTTGCTGGGCAAGCCGTTCAGCATGCGCGAACTCGCAGTACGGGTCCGCGCGATGCTGGACGAGCCCGCGCCGCCGGATTAGCCGCCCCGCCTCAGTCCACCTCGATCCAGTCCGCGCGCGCCAGACCCTCGGTCTCGATTGCGCGGATTACCGCAGGGCGATCGAGCATCCGCCACACGTGGCGCGTCCACGCCTCATATGCGCGCATATCGAAGCCGATTTTGCGTGCCCAGCGGTAGAAAACGAACGGATAGCCGTCCGCGACCGTGTAGCCGTCGAGCGACACCCAATCGGATGCGGCGAAGATCGCCTCGATCTCGGTGAAATAGCCTTCCAGCGACGCGCGCGCGGTGGCCTTCGCGGCGTCCACCGGCCCGCCTTCGCCAACATAGCGTTCGGTGCGGAAGATGTGCGCGAAGGTCGTGTGCACGGTGCCGCTGAACCAGCTCAGCATCTGGCGCACGTAGGCACGCCCCGTCAGCGCTTCGGGGATCAGCCGCGCCTCGGGGAAGCGCTCGGCGATGTAGGAGAGGATCGCCGGACTTTCCGTAATGACATGTCCGTCCACCTGTAGCGCAGGCACGCGGCCGTGCGGATTGATCTTCAGATATTGCGGGCTGCGCTGCTCCTGCGCTGCAAAGTCCACCCGGTACGGCGTGTACTCCGCACCCGCCTCGGCAAGCGCGATCTGGCTGGCAAGCGAACAGGCGCCCTGAGCGTAGTGAAGTGTGATCATCGAACGATCTCCGGGGTGGACCGATGCTGGGCTGCCAACTGCTCGCGCCGCCCCTTGCCCTGGAATTCAAGCATGAAGCCCGGATATTCCACCGGCAAGCGGCTCGCCTCGTCGAGCGCGGCCAGTTGCTCGGGCGTCAGGACCACCTCGGTCGCCGCGATATTGTCGGTAAGCTGATCCATGCGCTTGGCCCCCACGATCACACTCGTCACCACACGCTGGTGCAGCAGCCAAGCGATCGCGATCTGCGCCACGGATCGTCCGTGCGCCTCGGCAATCGGCCGCATTGCCGCGATCACCTTGTCGCCGCGCGCGAGATCGACCGGGGGGAAATCGAACTTGGTCCGCCGCGCGTCCCCCGCATCCGCGCCGCCGCTGTACTTGCCCGACAGGAACCCGCCCGCAAGCGGGCTCCACACCATCAGACCGACGCCCTCGCTCTCCAGCATCGGCACGATCTCGCGCTCCAGATCGCGGCCCGCGATCGTGTAATAGGCCTGAAGCGAGGCGAAGCGGTGCAGCCCAAGCCGCTCGGACGTGCCCAGCGCCTTGGCGATCTGCCAGGCCGCCCAGTTGCTGACGCCGATGTATCGGACGTGGCCGTGCTGCACGAGTGTATCGAGCGCGCGCAGGCTCTCCTCGATCGGCGTGGCGGGATCGAAGCCGTGAACCTGGTAGAGATCGATATGATCGACGCCGAGCCGCTTCAGGCTCGCGTGGCACGCCTCGATCAGGTGGTAGCGCGATAGCCCGCGCTGGTTGGGGAGACTGTCCCCCATCGGACCGAAGGCCTTGGTGGCGATCACGATCGAATCGCGCGCAACGCCTAGCGTTTTGATCGCGCGCCCGGTGATCTCCTCCGACATGCCGTTAGAGTAGACGTCGGCGGTATCGATGAAATTGATCCCGGCATCGATCGCGGTCTTGAACAACGGATCGGCATCCGCCTGCGGTAGCGCGCCCATCGCCGCCCACGGGCCGGTCTCGCCTCCACCGAAGGTCATCGTGCCCAGGCACAGTTCGGATACGAACAGGCCGGTGCGGCCGAGCGTTTTGTAGCGCATTTCGAAGGGTCCTCGCGGAAGGTGACCGGCACGTAAGGTCGCAGGTCTGCCACGCAACCACCCCTTGGGGCGGAGCGCGCGCGCTGCTACTTGGCGCAGATGGCCACTGCCGATCCCGCCGCCCCGGCGGACCTCCCACCCGGTTCTCCCCGCGATCTCGGCGAACTCCGCCTGATCTGGAGTTTCGTGCGGCCCTATCGCACCGAGCTGATCATCGCGCTTGTAAGTCTGGTGATCGCGGCGGCAGCGGGGCTGGCGTTCCCGCAGATGTTCAAGCTGATCATCGATCGCGGTTTCAACGCCGCCAACGCATCGGGCATCGGCCGCTATTTCGAGTTGCTGCTCGTGGTCGTCGTCATCAATGCGGTCTTCGCCGCGATCCGCTTCTATTATGTCAGCTGGATCGGCGAACGCTCGGTCGCGGACCTGCGCATGGCGGTGCACCGGCACATGCTCGCGCTCCACCCCGGCTTCTTCGAGGAGAACCGCCCGTCCGAGATCGCGTCCCGCCTCACCGCAGACACCACCGTCATCCAGACCGTGGTGGACACCAGTTTCTCGATGGCACTGCGCAACGGCGTCCAGGGCATTGGCGGGCTCCTGTACATGGGCTTCATCAGTCCAAAGCTGACCGGGCTGATGCTGCTCGTCATTCCGGTGGTGCTCTTCCCGATCGTGCATTTCGGACGGCGCGTTCGGGGGCTGAGCAAGGCCAGCCAGGAGCGTATCGCCGATGTTGCGGGTCAGGTTCAGGAGAGCCTGTCCGCGATCAAGATCGTCCAGGCGTTCACGCAGGAGCGCCGGGCGGCAAACCGGTTTGCGGATGCGGTCGAGCGCGCCTTCGGCACCGCACGCAAACGCTTCACCATGCGCGCCTTGATGACGGCCGCGATCATGATGCTCGTCTTCGGCGCGATCACGCTCGTGCTGTGGGAAGGGGCGAACGACGTGATCGCGGGCCGGATGACGGGGGGAGACATCACCGCCTTCGTGCTCGCTGCAATCATCACCTCCGCCGCGTTCGGAGCGCTTTCGGAAACATACGGTGATATCATGCGCGCGGTCGGTGCGTCCTCGCGCATCGCCGAGCTGCTGCGCGAAGTGCCCGCGATCCGCGCCCCCGCGCATCCGGTCGCGCTCCCCCAACCGCCGCGCGGTGCGCTCGCGATGACCGGGGTGGAGTTCCGCTACCCCACCCGTCCCGAGGTCGCCGCACTGCACGATTTCACGCTTGTCGTCCGCCCGGGCGAGACGGTGGCGATCGTCGGGCCCAGCGGCGCAGGCAAGTCCACCATCTTCCAGCTTATTCAGCGCTTCTACGATCCGCAGGCGGGCGAGATTCGCATCGACGGCGTGCCACTGACCAGCGCGGACCCGTCCGAAGTCCGCGCGCGCACCGCGTTCGTCCCGCAGGAAACGATCCTCTTCGGTGCGACCGCGCGCGAAAACATCCTCTACGGCCGCCCCGACGCCACCGACGACGAGGTCTGGGCCGCCGCCGAAGCCGCCAATGCCGCCGATTTCCTCCATGCGCTGCCGCAGGGGCTGGAGACCTTTCTCGGCGAATCGGGCACGCGTCTTTCGGGCGGCCAGCGCCAGCGCATCGCCATCGCGCGCGCGGTGCTGAAGGACGCGCCGCTGCTGCTGCTCGACGAGGCCACGTCGAGCCTCGACGCCGAGAGCGACCATCTGGTGCAGCAGGCGCTCGACCGCCTGATGCAGGCGCGCACCACCATCGTCATCGCTCACCGCCTTGCCACCGTGCGCGGCGCGGACCGGATCGTCGTGCTCGAGGGCGGGCGGATCGTGGCCGAGGGTCGCCATGACGAGCTGGTCGCGCGCGGTGGGCTGTACGGCCGGCTGGCGCGATTGCAGTTCGAGGAGGCGGCGTAGGGGACCGCTTGCCTGTTCGCCCGCACGGATTGTGACTAGATGAGCATCAGGGCGCGGGGCGAAATCGGGAAGCTGGCGCGGATCAGGCCACGCAATCTGGCGCTGCTCGTGCTGGTAAACCTCGCCTGGGCGGGCAACACGGTTGCGGTCAAGCTGGCGGTCGATGCGGTCGCGCCGATGACGGCGGCCTTTCTGCGCTATGCGATCGTGCTCGGCGTGTGCCTCCCATGGCTGCGCTGGATGCCGGGCCGAATGCGCGCGATCTTGGGCGTGGCGTTGGCGCAGGGGGCGGTGTGGATCGCGCTGCTCAATATCGCCTTCGTGCACGCCACCAACATTGCCTCGCTTTCCATTGTCAGCCAGCTGGGCGTGCCGTTCAGCCTTGTGCTTGCTGTGGTGTTCCTGGGCGAGCACATCCATCT
>JBBQJX010000100.1:0-6704 GCA_038326295.1 Sphingomonadales bacterium | reverse complement strand
GCGAAGTTCCGTTCGCCGGTCGAGCCCGGCTGCCTGCTCGAACTCTTCGTAGAAGTCACGCAGGCGCGCGGGCGCGTGTGGAAGTTCGACGGGCGCGCCGAGGTGGCGGGGCGCGTGGCCACCACCGCAAGCTTCACCGCGATGGTGGCGGACGCGCCGACAGATTGAGCGCAACCTGCAGAATGCGCGGCGGGTAACGGCGCGCGCCGTCCACTGCATGACCAGCAAGTGGACCACCGCAGCATCGTCGCTCGATGCCTACGTTCGCGCGCTACGCGGAACTTTGCTTTGTGCGATGAATGCGCCCTGGTTCCTACGCCCTGGGATGACGATGCGCGCATACGCTCCCGCCTGACATGGCGCAGCATGGATATCGACCCTCCGCGTAAAGCCGTTTCGGCCGGCCCGTTCCCCGATCGGGTGGCGAAGCGTCGTGCCACACAGTTCCCGGTGTAGATCATTGCCCCCAGACGAACCGCGACGCGGCACGGCGAGAGCGAGGGACCTGGCGCGATCGCGCTTTCGCCCGCCGCCCGATCGCTCTCCCCCTGCCTTATAGGACAACCTGCGCGATCCATCTTGTCATGCCCGCCTTCGCATCCCGCCGCCTCCTCGATAAAGGCGTCGCGCAAGGACCCGCCGCCAAGGCCCGCTGCGCGGCCGATGACCCCCTAATCGCCCTCGAAAGCGACGAGCGCGTGAACCACGACGCCCGCCGCGCGCAGGCGTTTGGCTCCACCCAGATCGGTCAGATCGATGGCGAAGGCGGCGGTATCGACGGTGGCCCCGGCTTCGCGCAGGAGTTGCACGCCCGCGAGCGCGGTGCCGCCGGTGGCGATGAGATCGTCCACGAGCAGGACGCGCATGCCGGGCTGGACCGCGTCGGCGTGCATCTCGATGCGGTCCTGGCCGTATTCGAGCGCGTAGTTGAGGCCGATGGTGGTGCCGGGCAGCTTGTTCTGCTTCCTGAGCAGGACGACGCCGAGCCCGAGCGCGTGGGCGAGCGCGGCGCCGAAGACGAAGCCGCGTGCCTCGATCCCCGCGACCGCATCGTGCGGCTGACCGGCGACGGCGGCGGCGAGGCGATCGATCGTGGCGCGGAAGCCGGGGCCGTTCAGTAACAACGTGGTGATATCGCGGAACTGGATGCCCGGCGCGGGGAAATCGGGGACGGTGCGGATAAGCGCGCGCAAGTCCTCGTTCACGCGAGCACGCGGGCCGCGATGGGGCGGAGTTTGGCGATCGTGGCTTCGGGCCAGGCTTCGCGCGCGGTGACGATCGCGCCATCGAGCGCGTGTGCGCAGCCGGTGGTGCAGGGCGGCGTGGCGACGAGGCGCGCGGTGACCTCGGCGACCAGACGCGCGGCGGATTGCGCATTGGCGTGGACGACCGCGATGACGCTGGCGACATCGACGTGCGCGGCTTCGGGGTGCCAGGCATCGTAATCGGTGACCATGGCGACGGCGGCATAGTGCAGCTCCGCTTCGCGCGCGAGCGCGGCTTCGGGCAGCCCGGTCATGCCCACCAGGTCGCAGCCATTATCGCGCATTGCGTGGCTTTCGGCGGCGGTGGAGAAGCGCGGGCCTTCGATGATGGCGTAGGTGGCACCGAGGCGGTGCGCGATGCCGAGCGCGGCGAGCGCGTCGGTGGCGGTCTGGCCGAGTGTGGCGCAAGTGGGGGAGCCGAAGGGGACATGCGCGACGATGCCATCGCCGAAGAAGCTGCGGGCGCGGCTGAGCGTGAAATCGCGGAACTGATCGACGACGACGAAGGTGCCCGGCGCGAGTTTCTTGCGGAAGGAGCCGCAGGCCGAGATGGCGAGGATGTGCGTGCAGCCCGCGAGCTTCAACGCGGCGATGTTGGCGCGGTAGGGGATTTCGCCGGGCGCGAGACGGTGGCCGCGACCGTGGCGAGGCAGGAAGACGCATTCGGTCTGGCCGAGCAGACCGTGCAGCAGCGCGTCCGAGGGGGGGCCGAAGGGTGTTTCGACCGGGACCCATTGCGCGGCGGTGAGCGCGGCGAGCTGATACAGGCCGCTGCCGCCGATGATGCCGAGCCGCATTGTGGTCGGTCCCCTTGGTGTCACCGGAATGTCATGCAGGATGGGGGCGCTGGGGGCAAGATCGGCCCCTCCCTCACCCTCGCGCGCCTGCGGCTCGCAGTTCCCTCTCCCGCGAGCGGGAGAGGGGGCAGACGGAGTTATTCGGCCGGGACCAGGCCGGGATCTGCCGGGGGCTTCTTCACGTCTTTCCAGACCTTCTTGTAGGTGAACCACAGCAGGCCGGTGAGGACCGTGAGGAAGAGCACGGCAGCGACGCCGGTCTCGCGGCGATCGACGAGCTTGGGTTCGGCGGTCCACATCAGAAAGGCGGAGACGTCGCGCGCCATTTGATCGACGGTCGCCTTGGTGCCATCGGCATATTCCACCTGACCCTCGGCGGCGATCGGTGGCGGCATGGCGATGTTGAGATTGGCATAATATTTGTTGAAGTAGAGACCTTCGGGGGTTTCGACACCCTTGGGACGCGCCTTCTCGTCATAGCCGTGGCCGACGAGCGACCAGATATAGTTCGGGCCGCCCTCGCGCGCCTTGGCGAGCAGGCTCATGTCGGGCGGAAGCGCATTGTTGTTGGCGGCGCGCGCGGCGACCTCGTTGGCATAGGGGCCGGGGAAATAATCGCTGGGGAGACCCTTGCGCGTGGCGACCTCGCCCGTGTCCGGATTGATCGAGGGCACATCATAGCCCTTGGCGATGGCTTTCACTTCGGCGGCCGAGAAGCCGATTTCCTGCAGATCGCGGATCGCGACGCGCTTCATCGAATGGCAGGCGGAGCAGACTTCCTTATAGACTTGAAAGCCGCGCTGGAGCTGGCGGTTATCGTATTTGCCGAGCACACCCAAGCCGCTGGTGAAGGCCCAATCGGTCTTCATCGGCTCGATGCCGTGCGGGAGCGGCGCGCTGGCATCGCGCGACTGGAAGGCTGCGAAGAGCAGGACGATGACGAAAAGGCAACCGGCGAGGAAGCCGACGATGCGGACCATGGGGTGTGTTCCTGCGGTTATTCGGCGGGGGCGAGGCCGGGGTTGGCGAGACCGGGGGTGGCGAGCGCGGGGCCGCGACCCGCGCCCGCGATACTGGCGATCGCTTCCCTGCCCTTGAAGATCGCCTCGCCGATCGAGCGCGGCATCGGCTCGGGCGTCTCGATGCTGCTGACGATAGGCACGATCACGAGGAAGTGGAGGAAGTACCACGCCGAGGCGAACTGGCCGATGCGGATGTACGGCTCCTCCGCATGTCCGCCGCAAACGCCTAGCACGAAGATATCGACGAGCAGGATCCAGAAGAAGGCGCGGTTCAGCGGCCGGAACTTGTTCGAGTGCACCGGCGACTTATCGAGCCAGGGCAGGAAGAACAAGAGCACGATCGACCCAAACATCGCGAGCACGCCCCAGAGCTTGGCGGGGATGAACAGGAAATCGACGGTGAAGGATTTGAGGATCGCATAGAAAGGCAGCAGATACCATTCGGGCACGATATGTGCGGGCGTGGCGAGCGGGTTGGCCTGGATGTAATTGTCCACCTCGCCGAACATGTTCGGCGCAAAGAAGACGACGATCGAGAACAGCAGCAGGTAGAGCCCGAGGCTGAACGCATCCTTGGCGGTGAAATACGGGTGGAACGGCAGCGTATCCTGCGGTCCCTTGACGTCGACGCCGAGCGGGTTGGACGAGCCCGGAATGTGCAGCGCCCAGATCTTGAGCACCACGACGCCGAGCGTGACGAAGGGCAGCAAATAGTGGAGCGAGAAGAAGCGGTTGAGCGTGGGATTATCGGGCGAGAAGCCGCCGAGCAACCAAGTGTGCAGCTCTTCGCCAACCAGTGGCACGGCGGAGAAGAGGTTGGTGATGACGGTCGCGCCCCAGAAGCTCATCTGCCCCCAGGGGAGCACATAGCCCATGAACGCGGTGGCCATCATCAGCAGCAGGACGACGACGCCCATCATCCACACCAGTTCGCGCGGCGGCTTGTACGATCCGTAATAGAGGCCGCGGAAGATGTGCAGATAGACGACGATGAAGAAGAAGCTCGCGCCGTTGGCGTGCATGTAGCGGAACATCCAGCCGCCGCGCACATCGCGCATGATGTGTTCGACCGACTGGAAGGCTTCGGGCGAGTAGGCGGCATAGTGCCTCGCGAGGATGATGCCGGTGACGATCTGGATGGTGAGCGCCACGCCCGCCAATGCGCCGAAGTTCCACGCGTAATTGAGGTTCTTGGGCACCGGATAGCCGCCGCCGACCGATCCCCAGACGAGGCGAGGGATGGGAAGGCGCTGATCGAGCCACCTCATCGGGGCGGAGGTCGGCTCGTACGGGGCGGCCCAGGAGAAGCTCATCGTGGTGTTCCCTCAACCGATCTGGATGGTGGTTGGCGTCTTGAAGGCGTATTCGGGCACTTCGAGGTTCTTGGGCGCGGGGCCTTTGCGGATGCGCCCGGCAGTATCGTATTGCGAACCGTGGCACGGGCAGAAATAGCCGCCATATGCGCCCTTGTTCTCGCCCGCACCGGTGCCGAGCGGGATGCAGCCCAGATGCGTGCAGACGCCCATGGTGATGAGCCATTCGGCTTTGCCGGGCTTGGTGCGCTGGGCGAGCGTCTGCGGATCGCGCAGTTCGGAGATGTTGACCGCGTTCGCCTCCGCGATCTCGTGCGGCGTGAGATGGCGCGCGAAGACGGGCTTGCCGCGCCAAGCGAGCTTGACGGCCTGGCCGGGCGCGATCTTCGACAGATCGGCCTCGATCGAGGCGAGTGCCGCCACGTCCGCCGAAGGGTTCATCTGGTTGATCATCGGCCAGATCGCGGTGGTGATGCCGGCGGCGGCGAACATGCCGGTGGCGACATAGAGGAAATCGCGGCGCTGGACGCCATCATGCGCATGCACGGACGCGAGTTCGGCGGTGGAGGAAGCAGTTGCCATGGAATGCCTATACGCCGGAGCGGGACGGGTTTGCAGCGGGCAGATAGCCGCGCCCGGGGCGGGGGGGCAATGGGGAAGATGAACGCGGGCGGACGAGTTCGCGGCGGTGCGCGAGACTGACGAGTACGAACGAGACGATCATCAACAGATACCATGCGCCGAGCTTGGTGGGCGGGACGGGTGCCCAGCCGTGGGCCTGATGCGGATAGGCCCAGGCGTGGGCGAAGGTGGCGATGTTCTCGCCGAACCAGATGAAGGTGGCGACGAGGAACCAGCCGAGGAGCAGCGGCATCGCGCGCGGTTGACGGTATGGCGTGAAGACGACGCGGGTGCGCACGAAGAGGATGGCGGTGAGCGCGAACAGGCCGAGGCGCAGATCCGGCAGGAAATGGTGGGTGAAGAAGTTGGCGTAGATCGCGGTAGCGAGCAGGACGGTCAGGGCGAGCGGCGGATAACGGGTGAAGCGGAAATCGAAGCCGCGCCAGACGCGCGCGATGTAACTGCCCACCGCAGCGTACATGAAGCCCGAGAACAGGGGGACATGGCCCAGCCGGAGCAGGCTGGGTTCGGCGTAGGCCCATGAGCCGACGCTGGTTTTGAAGAGCTCCATGAGCGTGCCGACCGCGTGGAAGGCGAGGATGAGTTTCGCCTCGCGCAATGTTTCCAGCCGGAACGCGAGGAGCGCGATCTGGGTGGCGAGCGCGGCGGCGAACAGGAAATCGTAGCGCGCGACGCTGGCGTGCTCGGGCCAGAGCAGGTGGGTGGCGAGCAGCAGGCCGAGCAGCAGCGCGCCGAACAGGCACGCCCACGCCTGCTTGAAGCCGAACAGCGCGAACTCGAAGATGGCCAGCGCGGCGGGGCTGGCGAGATGCGCGGCCTCAAGCGTGGAGCGGACGCGGTGGAAGCGGGTGTGGGGGGCGGGGGAGGTCACTCGGCTCTTCAACAGCGATGGGCCGACATCGGGATCGGCAGGAGTTGACCGGTGGACATGCCGGGCAATCGGGCCGGATCGCCCGAGACATTGGCAGACACAGAGCCGTGCGGTATCGCGCCTGGATGGCCGTACGACCGCCACCACCCGTTTTCAACACTTTCATGATGGGCTTTCACCCGGAATGCTTCGTCGGTCACACGAACGCAAACTCTGCGCTTCGCCAAGTGCTCGGGTTCGTGTCGCGCAGCGACCACGGCGCGCTCGCGGCGTATTTGGAACATCTGCTCGCCGTCGCAGACACCGGCGATATGCGAAGGGTATGGCGCAAGGCGAAAACCAGTTTTTATGTCGATGGAAAGGGTGCGCGCGAACTTTTCCGGCTGACGCTGGAGATCCTCCAGGCGGACGCTCCTCGCCGCTAGTCGCCCGCCTTCGCCACGCTCACCAGCGATGGCCGCAGCAGGCGGTCCTTGATGGTGTACCCAGCCTGGAGTTCGGCGACCACCGTGCCGGGCGCGTGTTCCGCGCTTTCCACTTCGAGCATCGCCTGGTGGCGGTTGGGATCGAGCGGGTGGCCGATCGCTTCGACGCGCGCGACGCCGTGGCGGGCCAGCACGCGGATGAGTTCGCGTTCGGTGGCCTCGACGCCTTCGAGCAGCGATTTGACGGCGGGATCGACGCGCGCGGTTTCGGACACGGTGGCGATCGCGCGCGCGAGGTTGTCCGCCACCGTCAGCAGATCGCGCGCGAAGCCGGTCATGGCGTAGGCGGCCCCCTCGTCGCGGTCGCGT
>JBBQJX010000099.1:0-6708 GCA_038326295.1 Sphingomonadales bacterium | reverse complement strand
CACCTCATCGGCTCCGCCGCCGTTCATCTTCATCCGTTGAAGTGACATGCCTGCCGTTCGGGAGAAGATGATGCGACCCCAGACCACCCCTTCGCATCTCGCGATTGCCGCGATGCTTGCCGCCTTGGCGGTTGCTGCGTGCGACAAGCAGCCCGCGGCGCCGCCCGCACAGACCGTGGTCGCGCAGGGCACCGCGCCGGTCAGTGCCGCGCCGATCGCGGCGCTGCCGCTGGCCACTGCCGCGCCCCCGCCGCTCGCCCCTGCGCCCGATTACAGCGCGCTGCCCAAGCCATCGCGCCCGATCCCTTACCGCAGTCGCCCTCGCCGCGACCGCTACGGCCCCGTGAGCCGCGCTTCTGCGATGAGCGATGCGTTCGGCGATACGCCGCCCGACTACACGGTGGATTACAAGGGTACGCGCCCGTGGGTCTGGCGCGCCAACGACGGTTCCTATCGTGTGGTCGAGAAACTGCCCCGCGGCGAGCGCGTCTATTATTACGATCAGGGGGCCGATCAGCCCTATTATGTCCGCGATCCCGATTACGGTTACGCCTATGATAACGGCGAATATGCGGGCGCTTACGGCCCGGATGGTATCCCGCTCGACGACGGGATCGCGCAGCAGCGCGCCGATTACGCCGCGCGCTATTACGACCGTGGACGCGGGCTTTATCGCGCCGCGCAATATGATCGCCGCGAGGCCGCCTATGCCTCCGACTGGCAGTCGCGCCGGCAGGATTTTGACGATCAGCGCCAGCAATGGGCCGACGCGCAGCAGCGCGACGCCGACTGGCAGGCCTGGCAGTCCGATCATGCCGATCAGGAGCGCCGTCGCTGGGAGCACGAGCGCAACCAGCGCACCGCCTATGCGGCCGCGATCGGGGTCGCGCTTGGTGCGGGTGGGGCGCTGCTGCTCGATCACCGCCATGACGGGCGACCGACCGATGGGAATCGGCCGAACGATCCGCGCTATAATCAGCCGATCGGCCCGGCCGCTCTGCCCGCACAATATGGGCGCGTGCAGCCGGCGCCGGTCGGGCCGGTCGCGCCGCCGGCGGTTGCGGTTCCCCTGCCGACCGCGCAGGCGCAGACCGATGCACAGCGCGCCGCGATCGCGCAGGCGCAGCGCGAGGCCACGGCACGGGCCCAAACCGCCGCGCTCGCGGACGCCAAGGCGCGTCGGGACGCGGCGAAAGCCGCGCTCGCCAACCAGCGGGCGGCGCAGGCGCTCGCCGCCCAGAACGCGAAGGCCACCGGTGCTGAGCGCGCCGCCGCCGTCGCGCTGCAGCGCCAGCAGGCAGAAGCTGCACGGCTTCAGGCGGCCACGGCCGCCAGGGCCGAGCGTGACCAGCAGGCGGCGCAGCGTGCGAGCACGGCGGCGGCGGCTCGGTCTGAGCGCGCCAAGGCCGTCGAAGCCGCGCGCGCCGGCGCGCAGGCGGAGCAGGCGAAGGCCGTCGCCGCCCGCGCGCAGGCCGCGAGCATCGCCAAGGCGCGTCAGGACCAGATTGCGGCCGAACGTGCGAGCGCCGCCGCCGCGAATGCCGAGCGCGCCAAAGCGGCGGAAACCGCGCGTGCCGCGAAGCAGGCCCAGGCCGTCGCGGCCCGAGCGCAGGCCGCTACCACCGCCAAGGCGCGTCAGGATCAGCTCGCGGCGGAGCGCGCCAGCGCCGCAGCCGCGAACGCGGAACATGCCAAAGCGCAAGAAGCCGCGCGGGCCGCGACGCAGGCGGAGCGTGCGAAGTCAGCCGAAGCCGCCCGTGCCGCAGCGCAGGCGGAGCAGGCCAAGGCCGTCGCGGCGCGCGTGCAGACGGCAAATGCCGCCAAGGCGCGTCAGGACCAGATCGCGACCGAACGCGCCAGCGCGGCTGCCGCGAATGCCGAGCGCGCCAGAGCGGCGGAAACCGCGCGGGCCGCCGCGCAGGCCGAGCGCGACAAGCAAGCCGGCGCGCGCGCCGAGGCGGCGAGCGCGGCCAAGGCGAACGCCGAACAGCAGGCGGCCGAGCGCGCGCGGGACAGGGCGGCCGCCGAGGCCGACAAGGCCAAGGCGGCGGATGCGGCGCGTGCGCAGCGCGAGCAGGAAACCGCGCAGAGGGTGACGGCCGCTGCGGTGGCCAAAGCCGAGCGCGCGAAAGCCATCGAGGAGGCGCGCGCCGAGCGCACCACCGCAAAGTCCACCGAAGCGGAGGCCGCCCAGGCGAACAAGCGTCGGGCCGCCAAATCGGCCAAGCCCGAGACGCCGTCCACCGATAACAAGCCGCCCCCCGCGTAAAGGCGAGCGCGAGGCGAAAGCTCCCGGTCGATCAGCACCGCCGCCCCAACGAGCGGATTGGCTCAGTCCGGAACGCTGCTTCGACCGGGGACGGGCGACCGCGCCGCCGGAGCTGCGGAAAACGCGATCTCGCTCACTACCCGCTTGCCGCCGGTGCGACTGAGCTGGACGATGATGTCGACCACCGATCGGACATAGCGCACGATATCCTCGCGACGGAGATCGGAGCCCGCCTGCGCGGTCATCAGCGCCAGTTGCTCGATCGCCCCGTCGGGCGAATTGGCGTGGATCGTGGTGATCGAGCCCGGATGGCCGGTATTGACCGCGCGCAGGAAAGACAGCGCCTCCACGCCCCGGATTTCGCCCATCACGATACGATCGGGACGCATCCGCAGCGCGGCTTCGAGCAGATCGGCCGCGCTGACCGCTGCTTCGCCCAGACGGCCCCGCACCGCGACCAGCCCGATCGAGTTCGGATGCGCGAGCTGGATTTCGGGCGTATCCTCGATCAGCACCAGCCGGTCCTCCGCCGGAGCCTCCTTGAGGAGCGCGTTCAGCAGCGTGGTCTTGCCCGTCGCGGTGCCGCCCGCGATCAGGATCGTGCGGCGGGCACGGACTGCGGCGGCGAGGAAGCCTGCGGTATCGCCGCGATCGAGCTGCGCGCGCAACGTCGCGTCCTCGGCTGCCCGCGTATGCGCGGCCTCGCCGACATGATCGAGCGCGCCCGCCGCGACGTAATCGGCCAGCGTCAGATCGGGCACGAGGTGCTTGCGGATCGCAACCGCCACATGCCCGCGCGTTGCGGGCGGGGCGCAGACCTGGACGCGCGCGCCATCGGGCAGCGTGGCAGCGAGCAGCGGATGCTCGCGGCTGATGCCCTGATCCGACGAGGCGGCGATCTGCCGCGCCAGCCGCCACAACGCCGCGTCGTCGAGGGTGGGGGCGTCATGGCGCTCGGTCCCGTGTTCGGTTTCGAGCCAGAGTTCGTGCGGGCGGTTGATATAGATATCGGTCACGTCGCCGCGTGCAAGGTAGCGCGCCAGCGGCGTGAGGAAGGCTTCGAGGAAGACGCGCGGCTGGGCGGACATGGCCTAGGAGGTCGGGCCGACGCCGGTGAAATCGAGATCGCGGGCAACGAAGATGCGCACGTTGGCGCCCTGCGGCGTCTTGATCGTCGGTGGGATATTGAGGCTGTTGCTCGCTTCGTTCGCCAGACCGGTCGCCTGGCCCGCGGTGCCGACGATGACCGTATTGCCGTTGCTGAGTGCGGCCGCACCCGCGCTGATGCCGCCCGTCAGCACGCTGAGCAGGATCGCGCCGCCATAGCGCTGGAGGAAGTGGCGGTTGACCTTGCCCGCCAGACCGCCGCGGCCGAGATCGTCGATCGCGGGAGACGCGAGCGCAATCGCGACGCCATCGGGGCGGATCAGGCGCGTCCAGACGATGAAGATGCGGCTGGCACCCTGCGCGACGCCGCTGTTGTACTGGCCGATGACGCGGCTGCCCGCCGGGATCAGCACGGCCGAACCGTCGAACGAAAGCACGTCGCGGTTGACGATGGCGCGGGCGTAGCCCGGCAGATCGCTGTTGAGCGCGGTTTCGAGCACCGCCGCGACGATCGCACCCTGCGGGATCAGCCGATCGAGATGCGCAAGGCGGGTCGCCTGCGCGCTCTCCACCTCCGCGCCGCCGACGCGCGCAGCGAAGCCTTCGTTGCCGTTGAGGCGCGGGCCCTGAGTCGTGGCAGCCTGCGCGGCACCAGCGGCGGTGTCCGTTGCTGCGGGATCGATCGCGGAAGGGGTGGCCTGCGCAAGCAGCACGGGCGAAGACTCGCCGGGCGCGGACAACGCTCCGTTCGAATCGAGTCCGCCGCCTCCAGCCGATGCGACGCCGGCCGGGGTGGCAAGACTGAGCGAGGCGAGCTGGATTGGGGCGGGAGCGGCCTCGCCTGCTAAAGCCGCGACGGCGGCATCGCCGCGCGCGGCCAGATCGACGATCAGCGTCGGCGCACGCAGGCGCGCGCGCGCGCTCTCCGCCGCGCCGGTATCGATCGGCACGGGCGCGGGGCGGATCGGGGCAGCCAGGATCACGGGCGGCGGCGGCAACGCCCTGGGCACCGCAACGATGATGGGCGGGGGCGGCGGTGGGGGTGTGGTGAACGCGGCGGGGAGGACCAATGGCGCGGGTTCGGCAGCGCTGGGCGCGGCGAGCGAGGGAAGCGTGGTTTCGCGTTTGGCGAGTGCAGTGCGATTCGCGCCCAGACCGATGAAGACCATGGCCCCCAACGCGACCGCGCCGAGCGCGGCGGGCAGCACCGACGCGTGCGTGGCGGAGCGCCGCGCGATGGCGGGGGGGCGGACGGGAACGGCATCGATCATCGGGCGGTCCTCGTGGATTGCGACGTGACGGTGGCGAAGCGCTTGCCCAGACGCAGCGTGAACCGCGCGCCCAACTGCTGAACGACCGCAACGCGGCCCCGGTTGCTCAGGTTCACCAGCGTCTCGTCCTTCCCCGGCCCGCCTGCAAAGATCGCGGGGAGCGCGATGCCATCGGGGAAGGCGAAATAGGTCTGGCGGCCATCGTCCCAGACCTTGCCGGGGAGCAGACCGGGATCGCCGCCGAGCGTATAGGCAAAGTTGAGCACCGGCGCTGGCGGAGGCACGGGTTCGGGCAGCGTTTCCACAACCGGGCGCACATAATCGAAGCGCACGATCCACGGGAGCGAGGCGCGGCGCGGGGCGGTGGCGAGCGCGAAGGCATAGCGCCGCGCACTCGTGACGACGGTCATGTTCGTGCTCGCGTTCTTCGCAAGCGGCTTCAGGAACAGCAGTTTCGCCCGTTTGTTGGGGGTTACCTGCCACGCGAGGCTGTCACCGATCGAGACATTTTCGATGCGCTCGTCGGGCGCGAATTCGAGCATCACCTGCCAGCCGAGCGCGCCGGTAATGTGCGTCACCTGATCGGGATCGTACTGGACGTGCTGGATGTGCGCGTCGGTCGGGGTGGGGCGCGGCGTGGTGGCGGCGGTCAGCGTGAGGGCCAGAACCAGCGGGATCGCGCGGACGGCGAGCGGGGTCACGCGCCCACCCCCTCGGCGTCCTTTCGATAGCGCGTTACCTCGAAACCGAGCGGGTTGTCGAAGCGATCCTCGAGGCGGAGCGGCCGGCCGCTGAAGCCGTAACTGATCGCGGCGGTGTAGGCGCGCGTCATCGCCGCCGTGATGCCGGGAAGTCGGCGCGAGGCATCGAAGCGCACCAGCGCGGTGCCGGGCGCGAGGAGCGAGATCGATTTGATTTTGACCGCCACGGTATCGCCCGGCGACAGCGTCCTGAGCGGGCTTGCCGGATTGTTCCCCGCCATCTCGGCCACATAGGCAGCGCGCGCCTGCGTGGCGGACATCATCTGCACGCGCCGGTAATTCTGCGCGAGATCGGTCACATCGAACGTCTCGCGCGCGCGCACATAGTTGGCGAGGCTGGCCTGGATCACCGCCGCGTTCTCGGTGATGCGGCTATTGGCGAGTGTCTGCGTCACCTCGACCGCGCCGGTCTGGCGATCGACGGTGACGACATAGGGTTGCACCGTCTTGAGCGGGGTAAGCGCGAGCAGCGCAAGCGCGAGCAGCGCCGCGATGAAGGTGGCTACCCCCGCGACGATCCAGGCGGTGCGGCGGCTGCGGCGCTCAGCAGCGGCGGCGGTGTCTGCCCAGGTGGCGGCGGCGGCGTAATAGGTGTCGCGGGGGGTCAAGCGTTCCTCCGGGCGGCGAGGCGGGACGCGCGCGGCAGCGTGGCGCGGGCGGCGATGGCGGGCGAGCGAACGGGGCCGAGGTCAATAACTTCCCCCGCGCGCGTGGTGGTGATGCGTGCTGCGCCGCTCCCGGTGGCGGAGACGGTCAGGCCACCGCCGGGTCCTGCGAGCGCGAGCCGGGTGGCCTGTGCCGTGTCACGCCGCGCGGACGCTTCGAGCGTGCGCACCAGCGCGGCGGCGGCGAACGGCGCTTCGGCGGCGGTGGCGGCGCGCATCGACTGGAGGCGGATCTCGCGCTCGGCTGCATCGGGCGAGCGCGCCGCAGGGCGCCGGGGCAGCCGCAGCCCGCGCGCGATCGTCCCCCCGGCGACGGTGGCCGCCAGAATCGCGGCGGTGAAGACGACGGCGACGAGGCCGATGGGGGTGACCGACGCGCTGTCGAAAGTGCCGGTGGCCTGCTGCGCGAGCATCCGGGAGATCATCGGGCTCAGGATGGAGAGTTCGATGGCGAACAGCACCAGCACCGCCAGCGGCACCAGCGCTGCCGCGATCATCGCGCGCAACCAGCCCTCGGCGAGGCCGCGCGTGGTATCGAACAGCAGGAACCCCGCCATCGCGGGTGCGATGGCGAGCAGGAGCGCGAGGACGACGCGCGAGACGACGAGCAGGCCTATCGAGGAGAGCGTTAGGAG
>JBBQJX010000098.1:0-6730 GCA_038326295.1 Sphingomonadales bacterium | reverse complement strand
CTGCTTCGAACCAGCAGCGCGAGCACCTGCAGCGCGGCGACCAGCCCGTCGCCGGTCGTGGCATAATCGGACATGATGATGTGGCCCGATTGTTCGCCGCCGACATTATAGCCGCCCGCGCGCATCGCGTGGAGGACGTGGCGGTCTCCCACGGCGGTCCGCACCAGCCCGAGATCGATCGCGTTCAGGTAACGCTCCAGCCCCAGATTGGACATGACGGTGGCAACCAGCCCACCGCCGCGCAGCAGCCCGCGCTGCGCCCAGATGGTGGCGACGCCGGCCATCAGCTGATCGCCATCGACCACACGGCCCTTCTCGTCGACCACGATCAGCCGGTCCGCATCGCCATCCAAGGCGATGCCGAGCGCCGCGCCGGTTTCCATCACCTTGGCCTGCAGCGCCTTGGGATAGGTGGAGCCGCAATTCTCGTTGATGTTGAAGCCATCGGGCTTGTTCGAAAGCGTGATCACCTCCGCGCCCAGTTCCCACAGCGCGGTGGGGGCGACGATGTAGCCCGCGCCATTGGCGCAATCGACGACGATCTTGAGGCCATCGAGCCTGAGATCGTCCGGAAAGGTCGACTTGGCGGCGTGGATATAACGACCGCGTGCATCCTCGATCTTGCGCGCGCGGCCGATCTCGCGAGGTTCGGCGAGCACGGGGGGTTGCTCCAGCAGCGCCTCGATCTCGGCTTCGTCCTCGTCGCTCAGCTTGTACCCGTCGGGGCCGAAGAGCTTGATGCCGTTGTCCTGGTACGCGTTGTGGCTCGCCGAGATCATGACGCCGATGTCGGCGCGCATCGAGCGCGTGAGCATCGCGACCGCGGGCGTCGGCACCGGGCCGACCATCGCTACATCCATGCCGACGCTGGTGAAACCCGCCACCAGCGCGCTCTCGATCATGTAGCCCGAAAGCCGTGTGTCCTTGCCGATCACCACCTGATGCTTGTGCGGCCCGCGCAGGAAGCGTGTCCCCGCCGCCTGACCCACGCGCATCGCGAGTTCGGCGGACATGATGGGGGTGTTGGTGAGGCCGCGGATCCCGTCCGTGCCGAAATATCGCCGCGTCATACCGCTTATGTCCGTATCGATGGTCCGCCCCTCTATGCGACGGGATGGTCAGCGAGGCCAGTACCACGGCGGCACGGCGGGCGCGCCGAGGTGCGGGTGTGCCCAGGTTGCAACGAGCAACAGCGCAAGGCCGAGCAGCGTGGCGCGCCAGCCGGGGCCTGCGAGGCCGCGCGCAAACGGAATGAAGGCGGTGTTGCGACGGTAGTCCGCCCACTCGGGCCCGGCGAGCGCGTCCTTCTTGGCGTCCTGCGCCGCCGCGCCCACGAGCGCCAGCGTGGCGATGGCCGCGCATAAAATCACCGTGGCCTCGTCGCCGCCGAGCCAGGCATGCACACCGGCCCAGATCGCAAACGCCCACATCATCGGATGGCGGGTGATACGCAGCACACCCGAAACCGCACCGCCAGGCGCGCCCAGCAGCGCACGGTTGGCTGGGTTCATCGCGCCGAGAAACAGGATCGCGGCGGCGAGCATCGGCAGCAGCGCAACGTGCCACGCCCAGACCGGCGGCACCCACAGCGGGATCGTGGGCGCGGCCCTGTAAGCGCGCACCAGCCAAACCAGCGTGGCAAGCGCGACCAGCGAATAGGCGATCAGGAAACCCCGGTCGCCCAGCCTTCGCACCAGCGGAGTGCGAATTGCAGGCACCGCGAGCCCGATGTGCGTGCCGACAAACGCAATCGCGCCGGTTATAAGCGCGCCCATCATTGCGTGCGCGGGCTTGGCCCCCGCTTGTACCGCAAGGTGAGGTCGCCGCGCTGCAGCCCCAGATAACGATCGCGCAGTTCGGTCTGGCGCGAGACCATCGGTTGCGCGCGACCATCGATGAAGACCGCCACGGGGGTGCTCGTGAGTTCGAGCGGATCGCCCGACCAGACGACCACGTCGGCGATCTTGCCGGGGGAAAGCGTGCCGGTCTGCGCGCCCATGCCGAAGATTTCGGCGGGCACCGACGTGATCGCGGCGAGCGCCTGCGCATGGGTGAGGCCGGTCGCGCCCGGGATGCGTGACAGGGCGACGAGATTTCCCGCGTCGGTCGGCAGTTTGCGCGGTTGCTCGCCGGTACCCGATCCCTGGCCCGAGAGCGCGACCCGGACGCCCGCGCGCACCATGCGGCCAACGTTGGACTGGGTAGCCGCCAGGCTATCGAAGGACTCGGGGAGATCGCCCAGCGCATAGCTGATCACCGGCAGCCCGGCGGCGGCGATATCGGCGGCGACGAGCCAGCCTTCCGCAGCGCCGACCAGCGCGATGCGCAACGCGGGGAATTCGCGCTTGAGGCCGATCACGTTCCGGATGTCCTGCGCGCGCTCGACCTTCACAAGCAGGAGCTGGCGACCCTGCACCACGGGGACGAGCGCTTCGGCATCGCGGCGATTGCCGAGCGAGGTGCGCTCACGTCCACCGGGGAAGGCTGCGGGATTGCGTGCATAATCGACGGCATCGCGCATGGCGTTGCGGAATTCGAGGAATGCAGCCGGGCGCGAGCCCCCTGCGGTCCGCGCGCCGCTCTGGCTCAGATCGACGTACTGGAAGGCGCGCGCGCGCGTCACCGGATCGGCCGCGCCCAGATCGATGAGCGCGCCCTGGCCCGCGAAGATCGATTTGCCCGGTTCGGGCGTGACGGCGGCGCGGGTGACGCCTGCGATGCGGCTGATCGGGAGATGGACCGAACGCGGGTTGACCGCAGGGGCGATGTCCAGCGCCGCACCATAGGCGGCGTTCTCGGCGCGCGCGTCGTTGGTTTCGGGCACGCCTTCGAACACTTCGGCGACCGAAAGGTTGGAAAGCGATGCGAAAATGCCGGGCGTCACCCAGCCGCCATGCGCGTCCAGCGTCCGCGCGCCTGCGGGCACGGGTATGTTCGCGCCCATCGCGGCGATGCGGCCGTTGGCGATGACGAGCGTACCGTTCTCGACCGTCTCCGCCCCGCCGGTGCCGGGCGCGAGGCGCGCGTTGACGATGGCGACGGTCTGCGCGGCGGCAGGCGTGGCGGCGAGGAGCAGCGCAAGGGCAAACAGCGGCCTCACTTCACATCCCCTTCGCCGGGCTGGCCGAGTTCGAAATCGCTGACCGGCCGCAGGCGCGGATCGTTCACATCGAACAGCAGCGCGCCATCGATCCACACTTTTTCGGGCCGCGTGTAGACACTGAACGGATCGCCGTTCCACAGCACCACATCACCCATCTTGCCGGGCTCGAGGCTGCCCGTCCTGTCCGCGATGCCGAGCGCCCTGGCGGGGTTGATGCTGATCCACTCCCACGCGGTCTCGGGCGCGATGTTCAGCCCCATGCGGTTGCCGTTCGCCATCGCCTGGGCTGCGGCCTGATAGAGGCGCTGGATGCCGCCCGCATCGTCCGAATGCACGATCGCGCACGCGCCCGCTGCGTGGACGAAGGGGATATTTTCCTGGATGCCGTCAAAGGATTCCATCTTGAAGCCGTACCAGTCCGCCCACATCGCCGAGCAGACATTGTTGGCCTTGAGCAGGTCCGCGATCTTGTAGCTTTCGACCGCGTGGTGGAACGCGCTGACATGATAGCCGAATTCCTTCGACATATCGATGATGTTCGCCATCTCGTCGGCACGGTAGCAGTGGTTCTGGACGAGGATCTCGCCGTTGAGCACTCCGACCAGCGTATCCATCTGCAGATCGCGCCCCGGCGCGTCGGTGGGCTTGGCTTTCCCGTCCTTGGCGCGCGCGGTGTAATCGTCCCACCGGCGCTTGTACTCCACCGCGCGCGCCCAGGTCTGGCGCATCAGCGCCACATTGCCCATGCGGCTGCCGGGAGCCTGGCCCTTCGAGCCATAGACGCGCTTGGGGTTCTCGCCGCACGCCATCTTCAGCGAATACGGCGCGCCGGGGAACTTCATCGACTGGCTGGTCTCGCCCGCCACATTCTTGATCGTCACGCCGCGCCCGCCGAACAGGTTGGCGCTGCCGGGCAGGATGTGGAGCGTGGTGACGCCGCCGTTCGAAAGCGCGCGCGTGAAGCCCGGGTCCTGCGGCCAGATCGAGTGTTCGGCCCAGACTTCGGAGCGGACCGGGCCGGTGACCTCGTTCCCGTCCGAGTTCGCCTGGACACCGGGCGTTGGATAATCGCCCAGATGGCTGTGGATATCGATCACGCCCGGCGTGACGAACTTGCCCGCCGCCTCGATCACGACCGCGTCGGCGGGCGCAGCGATTTTGGGCCCGATCGCGGCGATCTTGCCGCCCTGGAGCAGCACCATGCCGTTCACGATCTTGCCGCCGCGGCCATCGTATACGATCGCGCCACGGATCAGCGTGGTGCGGCCCGGCAGCGCGCGGTAGGTGCTGGGGAAGGGATCGCGCGCGATAGTGACAATATCAGCGGGGCGAGCCGAAGACGCGGACTGCGGCCGCTTGGCCTCCGCCGCGCATCCGGCCGCCAGCAGCAGCGCCATCGTGCCGAGCAGGTGGTGCGACCGCATCGCCGTGATCTCCCTCGTTCCGATCGACGCGTGGCGCAGCCCGCCCGGGCTTGCAAGACGCCACCGCACCGCTTGACCAACCGCCGTTGCCAAATTGCAACGCGCGGGTGTTAAGGACCCATCATGACGCGCACCACCACACCCACGATCACGCTCAGCTTCGACGACGGCCATTCCGACGATCTGCGCACGCTGGATCTGCTGGCCGCGCGAGGGCTGAAGGCGACGTATTATGTCGCGTTCAACGATCCTGGCCGGCTGCAGATCGAGGAGGCCGATATCCGCCGTCTCGCAGACGCGGGGCACGAGATCGGCAGCCACACCGTCAGCCATAAGGTGCTCGTCAACCAGAGCCCCGCGCGCGTGCGGAGCGAGCTCCGCGACAGCAAGGCGCGGTTGGAGGACATTGTGGGCACCGCAGTGACCGCGCTCTCCTACCCGCTCGGCTACACGAACGGCGACGTGCTCGCCGCGATGCGCGAGACGGGCTATACCGTCGGCCGGACGCAGATGCTGCTGCGCGCTGACGCGCCCGGCGATCCGCTGCGGATGCCGCTTTCGGTGGACGCGACGCCGCAGGGGCACTTGGCGATGCTCAAGCCGATGCTGCGCGACGGCAACACCGCAGGGCTCGCGACTTGGGCCGCGAGCGGTTTCTCCACCGATCCGGAGGCGCTGCTCTCCCCCCTTCTGGCGCGCGCGGCCCGGGGCGGCGTCTGCCACATTTATGCGCGCAGCTGGGAACTGACGCGCGCAGATCGCTGGCCGGCCTATGAGCGGATACTCGACGCGGTCGCGCATCGGTCGGGCTTCGTTTACGCGACGAACAGCGCGGCCGCGCTGGGCTAACCACGCGTCCAGCGCTTGAGCGTGCGCGTCAGCCCGGCCGCATCGAGCGCGCCGACGGCAGACGCCGACAACCGATCGTTTGCAGCATGCGCGGCCAGCAGCATGCGGTTCCGCAGCGACGGGCGGTAGGCGTAGATCGTCGCGCAATCGAGCGTGCGCGTCGCGAACTCGCGCTTGTACTGCGCGTCGCCGTGACCCAGATCGAGCAGATCGTAGCGCCGCTCTTCCATCAGCGCGCCCAGCATCAGATCGAGCAGCAGCACGCCGAGCGACAGCTCGCGATGCTCAGGATTGTAACCGGTGTGGAGATATTCCACGCGCGTCCCCTTGCTGCGACACAGTCCGAACGCGGCGGGTACACCGCCGATATCGATGGTGAAGGCGCGCATGCGATCCTGCGCCGCCTCGATCCGCGCCAGCGCGCGCACGGCCGGATCGAGCGGCAGGCCCGCCCTCAGCAACCGCGTCTGGTAGGTCGATCCCGCAAGCGGCGCGACGCGATCGTGGAAGGCATCGATCTCGGCCGGGTGCGGTACGCGGCGAGCGCGGCGACGACGCCGATCCGATCGGCGAAACGGCGGTGCTTGCGCGCGATCTCGTGACGGCGCTTGCGCGGCATCGCGGCGAGGAAGCCGGCATGATCGCCCGCGAGCTCGACGAGCGCATGCTGGTGACGCGACGCAACGCACACCAGCGCCCCCGCCCCGGCGGGGACGCGCAATGCCCCCTCCGGCACGGGGTGTGACGGGATCACGAGCGCGCCCACGTGCGGCGGCATCGCGGCAAGCGACGCCAGCAAGCCGCGAGGATCGTCGCCAAGTCTCTCCACGGGTGTTTCGAGGAACGCCGCCGAGGTCCACGCGCTCGCGAACAGCCGATCGCCGAAGACAAAGCGCAGCCGGTGCGGCTTAAGCGACCAGACATGCCCGCCCAGATCGAGCCACGGCGCACCGATCCGATCGTTCGCCTCCGCCGCCCCATGCACCGCCATGGCCGCCACCCCTCGGCCGAACATATGGCAGGTCGTTTCCCATTCGTAAACTTGATTTGCGGGGCGATCAGGTAACCCCGTGCATGCCGCGCTTAATGAGGGGCGACAACGCCAGCAGCAGCACGCCCACCCCGATCGAGGCGAGGCCGATTTGCTGGTAGACGTGCGCATAGGTCTCGAGGCTGACGCGCAAATTTGTCACCTGCCCGCCCACCGTCTCCACGCTGGCCGACTGCGCGACCACGCCCGCCATATATTGCGCGAACGCGATCGAGAGGAACCACGTCCCCATCATGAAGCCGACCACTCGCGGGATCGAGAGCTTGGTGATCATGCTCAGGCCCACGGGCGAGATTGCGAGTT
>JBBQJX010000097.1:0-6775 GCA_038326295.1 Sphingomonadales bacterium | reverse complement strand
CGCGAATGGGTGGCGGCGGGAGCGGAGGTAACCGTGATCACCTGCTGCCCCAATTTCCCGCGGGGGCGGCCGTACAACGGCTACGGAAACCGGTTGCGTACGGTGGAGACGATCGACGGCATCCGTGTGGTGCGCGTCTGGTCGTGGATGGCGCGCAACCAGGGGTTCACCCGGCGACTGCTCGATTATGCGAGCTATGCGATTTCCGCGACGATTGCGGGGCTGTTCGAGGCGGCGGACGTGATCGTGGGCACCTCCCCACAATTCTTCACCGTGTGCGCGGCACGGGCGCTCGCCGGGTTGCGCGGCAAGCCGTGGGTATTCGAGCTGCGCGATCTGTGGCCCGAGAGCGCGATCGCGTTGGGGGTGACCCGGTCGGGCCGCCTCATGCGGCTGATGTCACGGCTGGAACTGTCGCTCTATCACAATGCGGCGCGCGTGGTGGCGGTTACGCCCGCGTTCCGCGATCGGCTGATCGCGCGCGGCGTGGACGCCGAGCGGATCGAGGTGGTGACCAACGGTGCCAATCTTGGCGAATTCGCGCCCCGGCCTGTACCGCCGCGCGCCGATCCGCGCTTCCAGCTCGCCTATATCGGCACGATCGGCCTCGCGCACGGGTTGCACTCGCTGGTTCGCGCGATGGCGGATCTGCCCGAGGCGCATCTGTTGTGCGTGGGCGACGGCGCGGCGAAGGCAGCATTGGTGGACGAGGCGGTGCGGCTGGGGCTGACCAACGTCACCTTCCGCGCGCAAGTGCCGCACGGCGAGGTGCCCGCGCTGATCGCTGCGAGCGACGCGATGCTGGTTCCGTTGCGCCGCGCGGAAGTGTTCCGCACCGTCATCCCGTCGAAGATGTTCGAGGCGGCGGCTATGCGGCGACCCATCCTGCTCGGCGTGGACGGGCAGGCGCGCGCGATCGTGGAGCGGTACGGCGCTGGGCTGTGTTTCGCGCCCGGGGATGGCGCGGCGTTCCGGGCGGCGGTGCGTCGCCTGATCGCGGATGAAGCGCTCGCCGCGCGGCTTGCCGAAGGGGGCGCGGCGATGGCGCGGGATTACGATCGCCGGCGTCTCGCCGCCCAGATGCTGGATATCCTTGTGACCGTGCAGGGGGGCTAGGCGACCTTGTGCTCCGCAACCATCGGATACGATGCCTGCACGGGGATCGACAGCGTCGCGCCGCAGAAGCCGCACTCGGCGCTCAGGCGACCGACCCACCAGTTGGAGCGCGTGCAGACGGGGCAACTGTTGTGCCGATCCGCCCGATAGGTCGTCACGAACGTGCCGCCGCCCCTGGACCACTCGGCCTGGCTCGCGATGCGCGTAAAGCGGTGGGTCTGGGCCATTTGCCGGTCTCTGGTGCCTTGAGGGTGCGCAAAAGACGCACGACGAGGCGCGGCGGTTTCACGACCAGCCGTTGAACTTCACGCAACTGGGGATAAGTCTGTCTTCGGTCCACACCGGTCGATCAGGTCTGGACGCGAAGGGCAGGCGTGAGCGCCACGGCCCGCAGCATCGTGCCCTCGCCGCGCAAACACCACACTTGCGATTTCGCAAGGCTGGGATGCATTCACGGACGCAGCGCGGGCGTGTCCTCGGCTGCTTGTTCGGCGGTGATCCCCGGCGCGGCTCCCGCCTCGATCGCCACGCCCGCGCGCATCGCGGCGGCCGCGCGCGCGATCGCCTTGCGGATGCGCGGGTAGGTGCCGCACCGGCAGAGATTGGTCATCGCGACTTCGATCGCGTCGTCGGACGGCGCGGGATCGGCCTTAAGCAGCGCGGCGGCCGCCATGATCATCCCAGACTGGCAGTAGCCGCACTGGGGAACCTGCAGGGCGATCCACGCCGCCTGCGCGGGGTGGTCGCGTCCGGCGCTCAACCCCTCGATCGTGGTGACGAAAGTGCCCTCGATCTCACCGATCGTCACCTGGCAGGATCGGCGCGCCGCGCCATCGATGTGGACGGTGCACGCGCCGCAAGCGCCTATACCGCAGCCATATTTCGTGCCGGTGAGGTTGGACGCATCGCGCAGGGCCCACAGCAGCGGAGTTTCGGGCGGCAGGCGGTAGTGGACGGGCTGATCGTTGACGGTGAAGCGGGTCATCGCCGCCAACGATTACGCGGTAGCGGGCGCGAGGCAAGGGTCTCGGGCTCCCGGTGGCTTTGTTACATTTTTTGGATGCATTTTCACCCAAGATGTGCTAAAGACTTTTGTCATAGGCCGAACCGCCGTTCGGAAACCCCGGCCTGAAACTCCACCGCGCGCGCGAGTGTCGGTCCGACGGACGATGCGCGCCTCCGCGACCCAAGGAAGGATACCCTGCATGGCTGCTAAGGCTCTCAACTTCACGGTGGGCGATTATGTGGTTTACCCAAAGCACGGGCTTGGGCGCATCATGGAACTGCAAAAGTCTGAAATCGCAGGGGCTAGCCTTGAATTGTACGTTCTCCGATTCGACAAGGAGCGTATGACACTTCGTGTGCCAACAAACAAGGCCGAAAGTGTGGGCATGCGCAAATTATCGAGCCAGAAGACGCTCGACGATGCGATGGTGACCTTGAAGGGCAAGCCGCGCGTGAAGCGGACCATGTGGTCGCGTCGCGCGCAGGAGTATGAGGCCAAGATCAACTCGGGCGATCTGGTCAGCATCGCCGAGGTGGTGCGTGACCTGCACCGCGCCGAGGACCAGCCCGAGCAGAGCTATTCGGAGCGGCAAATCTTCGAGGCGGCGATCGGCCGTCTGGCGCGTGAACTCGCCGCGATGGAGAATATCGACGAGGCGGCTGCGCAGGCCAAGATCGTGGAAGTGCTGAAGGCGGCGTAGGGAGTTCGCTCGCTCGCCCTCGCTCGCCCTCGCTTGCCTGCGGCTCGCATTAGCCTCGCCCGTTCGCGGGAGAGGGCCCGGGTGCATCGCAGGATGAGGGAGGGCTGGGCGCGCCCGAAACCCGCTGCTACGATCTTGCCGTGACCGAGCGCCCCGCCCCGCCGCATGCCCACGCCAAGGACGATGCGGTCGAAACCAGTCTGACCGCTGACATCGGCGACGCCGAGCAGCGTATCGCCAGCCTGGCCTTCGGGCTGGTGGAACGCGCATTGCTTGTTGTCATTACGCTGATGACGCTCGGCGCGGTCGGCCTTGAACTGCAACGCGTGGTCACCGCGCATGCAGTGACGCTCGCCGATATCCTTCAGCTGTTCCTCTACAGCGAGGTTATCGGGATGGTGGCGGTGTTCTACACCGGGCGCGGTTCGCCATTTGCCTATCCGATCTTTATCGCCATCACCGCGCTCGCCCGGCTGATCGTTTTGCAGGGCAAGGAGATGGCACCACAAAACATCGTGTTCGAGGCGGCCGCGATCATCCTGCTCGCGCTGTCGGCCACAATCATCGTGCGCGTGCGCCGCGCCTGAAAGCGCCCGAAATGCCGCCCGGTCTCGAACGCCCTTCGTGGCTCGCGCGGCTGCGCGGCGGTCTCGCGCGATCGTCCGAGAAGCTGACCGGCGGGCTGGGCGCGATCGTTTCGGGCAGTCGCCCGCTCGACGATGCGATGCTCGCCGAGATCGAGGATGCGCTGATCGCCGCCGATCTCGGCCCGGCGGTGGCGGCGCGAATCGCGGGCAAGCTCGCGTCCGAACGGTTCGCGACCAACGTCACCGATATCGAAGTGCGCGAGATCGCCGCGCGCGAAATCGCGGACATTTTGCGCAAGGTGGCGCGCCCGCTCGAGGTGACCGCCTTCCCGCGCCCGCAGGTGATCCTTGTCGTCGGGGTCAACGGATCGGGGAAAACGACGACGATCGCCAAGCTCGCGCATCTATTTCAGGAGCAGGATTACCGCGTGATGCTGGCGGCGGGGGACACGTTTCGCGCGGCTGCGATAGAACAGCTGCGGATCTGGGGCGGGCGGATCGGCGCGCCTGTGGTTTCGGGCGGGGAGGGGGCCGATTCGGCGGGCGTCGCCTACGATGCTCTGACGGCGGCGATCGCGGCGGGCAGCGATGCGCTGATCATCGATACCGCCGGGCGGTTGCAGAACAAGGCGGGGCTGATGGACGAGCTCGCCAAGATCGGCCGCGTGCTTAAGAAACAGCGGCTGGCCGCTCCCAGCGACGTGGTGCTCGTGCTCGATGCGACCACGGGGCAGAACGCGCTCAACCAGATCGAGGTGTTCCGCGATGTGGCGGGTGTGACCGGGCTGGTGATGACCAAGCTCGATGGCACCGCGCGCGGCGGTGTGCTGGTGGCGGCGGCGGAGAAATTCGGCCTGCCGATCCATGCGGTCGGCGTGGGGGAAACCATCGACGACCTGCGACCGTTCGATCCGGACGCGTTCGCGCGTGCGCTCACCGGATTATCCGGCTAAGGCCCCACGTTCACCGCCGGAGTTCCGCGTGTCAAACCCCCCGATCTCTCCCCCGCCCAGCATGCCCCCCCTGCTTCGGCTTGCGATCGATTTCGCGCCGCTGGTACTGTTCTTCGCGATCTACAATCTGGCGAAGGCGGGTCTGCTGGGGATGGTGCCCGGACGTGCGCTGTATCTGGCGACAGAGGCGACGATCGCGGCGAGCGCGGTGGCGGTGGCAGTCAGCTTGATCGTCAGCCGGAAGGTATCAGCCGCGCTGATGCTGACCAGCGGCATGCTCCTCGTCTTCGGCGGAGCGGCGGTGCTGTTGAACGATCCGCTGTTCATCAAGATCAAGCCCGCGATCGTCTACTCGATCTATGGCGTTGTGCTGATGATCGGCTTCGTTACGCGCAAACCGCTGCTCAAATATATCTTCGATCAAGGATTTCCGCCGATGGCGCAGGAGGGGTGGCTGAAGCTCAGTCGCAACTTCGGTGTGTTCTTTCTGACGATGGCGATGCTCAACGAGTTTGTCTGGCGCGTATTTGGCGAAAAGCGCTGGGTCGATTACGAATTCTATGGTGTTACATTAATTACGTTGAGCTTTATGGCCAGCCAGTACTTCCTGATCAACAAGTACATGGAAGGAGAGCCCAAGCCTTCCGATCACGGTCTTCCGGTCACGCCGCCGCCGCCGGGCTGAGCGGGCTGGCTCAGCCGTAAGCAGCCAGATCGACCTCGCCGGTGAAGCTCACGCTCGCGGGGCCGGTCATCAATACATGGCCGTCGGTGCGCCAGTCGATCGCGAGGCTGCCGCCCGCCTGATCCACCCGCACCCGCCGCGCGGTCAGCCCGCGCCGGTGTGCGGCCACCGCCGCCGCCGCTGCGCCCGTACCGCACGCGCGGGTGAGGCCCGCGCCGCGTTCCCAGACGCGCAGCGCGAGGCGGTTGGGAGCGACGAGTTCGCAGACGCCGACATTGGTGCCTTCGGGAAACAGCGGATCGGTCGCGATGCGCGGGCCGATCTCGCCCAGCGCCACCGCGTCGGCATCCTCGACGAAGAAGACGATATGCGGATTGCCGAGACTGAGCGCGCTCGGTCGCTCCAGACCGTCCCACGCGAGCGGCAGATCGGCGGTATCGAGTGGGTAGGCGAGGGGGATTTCGTCCCATGCGAAGCGAGGATCGCCCAGATCGACGGTAAAGCCGCTCGCGGCGGGGTGCACCGTCAGTTCGCCGCCCAGCGTTTCGATGCGCGCATGACCGCCCAGCAGCGCGGCCACGCAGCGTGTGGCGTTGCCGCACGCGCCGACCTCGCCACCGTCGGCGTTCCAGATGCGCATGAACACGTCGCCGCCGTTCCTCGGCGGCTCGATCGCGATCAGCTGATCGCAGCCGATGCCGGTATTGCGGTCCGCGAGCCGCGCGGCGAGCATCGGCCCGAGCGGGAGCGCGTGGGCGCGTGCGTCGAACACCGCGAAATCGTTGCCGAGGCCGTGCATTTTGGTGAAGGAGGCGCGCATAGGGTGGACATAAGCCGCCCGGGCGCGCGCCGCCACCGGCGGTTATGCGCGCAGCGCGCGGCGTGCCGTGAGACCGACGAAGCCCAGACCGAACAGCGCCAGTGTGGCGGGTTCGGGCACGGTCGCCTGGAAGCGCGTTGTATCCCCGCCGAAGATGAACTGGTTGTCGCCTGCGAGCTTGTAGCCGACGCCAAAGCCGTCGACGAGGAAATCCGCCGCCGCATCGGACGAATCGATCAGATCGTAGCCCGAGGGCAGGCCGCCGAGCGCGAAATCGATCAGCGTGCCGTTGTCGAACGACAGAAAGGTCGCGTCCGCGTTAGCGCTCGTGAAGTGCGCGCCGCCGAAAGTGAAGTCGATGGCCGCGATGCCGAGGCCCGCCGCGTTCGCATAATCGTTCGATCCCGCGACGAGCGCCGAATCGATTGCGAAGCTGCCGTGGAGGCTGCGGCCCGCCAGCGGACCCGAGGTCAGCACGACGCGAAAATCGTACGACGTGGTAGCGGCCGCGGCGGGCAGGGCGACCGCGACGAACGCGGAAGCGAGGAGAATGGCGCGCATATCTGGGCTCCTGTTGAAAGCTGGATTGTCGCTACCGGGTGCGCGTTACCAATTCATGACAGGTCAGGAATAATCTTTACACAGCGCTACTGTATCCCCCGTTTGTCACATGTCCGTCACTCAAGCCGGTTAAGCGCGGAAGCGATATCCGCCAGACAGGGGCTCCCGCCATGACCGACGACACCACGCCAACCCGCAGCGCCAGCGCGTTCGTTCCCAGCCGCCGCCAGTTTCTGGGTGGCGCGATCGCGGCCTCGGCTGCATCGGCGATCAGCCCCGCCTTCGCCGCCACTCCCGCGTTCCTGCACGGGGTGGCCAGCGGCGATCCGCTTGCCGATGCGGTCGTG
>JBBQJX010000096.1:0-6787 GCA_038326295.1 Sphingomonadales bacterium | reverse complement strand
GACGAGGACGCGCCCAATCTCGTCGGACACAACCTTCGCGCATACATCGCCGACCTGGAAGAGCGGATGCGCACCGCCGCTGCCGACCTCGAGTTCGAGGAAGCCGGCCGTCTGCGCGATGAAATAAGGCGGCTGGAGCAGGACGATCTCGGCATCCCGATGACCCCCATCCAGAAGATCGCGGGGAGAGCCATGGGCGGCAAACCGGGGACGCGGACAACGCGGGGAATGAACCAGGCCAAGGCGAAGGCAGGCAAGCGGGCGGGGGGACGGCGGTAGGCGGTTCGGAGCAGTTACATTGCAATGTTTGGTGGGTGATCGCGCCGGATGCTTTAGGCGGAGGGCTCTTGCCGGAGCCTTCCCATGATCCACTCCTTCGCAGACCGCGAGACCGAACGCCTCTGGCGCAGTCAGGCAAGTCGTCGCCTGCCGCCCGACATCCAGAGCCGCGCGCTCGACCGCCTTGCTCAGCTCAACCGTGTCCGCTCGCTTGCCGATTTGTCGGCGATCCCGAGCCACCGGCTTGAAGCGTTGCGCCGCGACCGTGCGGGGCAGTATAGCATTCGCATCAACGATCAGTGGCGGGTCTGCTTCCGCTGGTCCGATGGAGCGCATGATGTCGAGATCGTCGACTACCATTGAAGATTTCATTCTCCCATCCACGGTGGGGGAAATGCTTCAGGAAGATTTCCTGGAGCCGCTCGGCATGAGCCCCGAGGAGCTCGCGGATAAGTTGCGCGTGACGAACGCCACCGTAAGGGAGACGATCTCGGGGGCACGGCCGATCGATGCGGAAATGGATCTCCGCCTCGGTCGGTTCTTCGGCATCTCGACAGGCTTCTTCCTCGGTTTGCAAACCGACCGCGAGCTGCGTCTTCGCAAGTATGAGCTTGGCCAAACGCTCGACGAGATCGTTCCCCGCCTCGCCCGGGCCGCCTAACCGGCCCAGTCCAGCCCGATGTCCACCGCCGGCGCGCTCTGCGTCAGCCGGCCCACGCTCACATACGTCACCCCCGTCGCGGCAATCCCCCGTACCGTCTCCAGTCGCACCCCGCCGCTCGCCTCGGTCGGCACCCGGTCCGCCACCCGCGCTACCGCCGCGCGCAATCCTTCCACCCCCATGTTGTCGAGCAGCAGCCGGTCCGCCCCCGCCGCCAGCGCAGGCTCGATCTGATCGAGCCGGTCGACCTCCACCTCGACCATATGCCCCGCCGCCTTGGCGCGGCGCACCGCCTCGCCGACGCCGCCCGCCGCCGCCACGTGGTTGTCCTTAATCAGCACTGCATCGAACAGCCCCATACGGTGGTTACTGCCCCCGCCCATGCGGACCGCATATTTTTCGAGCACACGCAGGCCGGGCAGCGTCTTCCTCGTATCGAGCAGCACCGCGCCGGTGCCCGCGATCGCATCGACATAAGCGCGCGTCAGCGTGGCGATGCCCGAGAGGTGCTGGACGATGTTGAGCGCGCTGCGTTCGGCGGCGAGCAGGGCTCGGCCGTCGCCTTCGACGCGCATGAGCGTGTCGCCCGGCTGCGCCCGCGCGCCATCGGCTATGTGCCTTTCGACCGAGACCGCCGGGTCGAGTGCTCGGAACACTGCCGCCGCTGCATCCAACCCCGCCACCACCAGCGGCTCGCGCGCCACCATCGCGGCGGCGAGCCGGGTGCCCGCCGGGATGACGGCGGCGGACGTGATGTCCCCCCCCTCCCCCAGATCCTCCGCAAGCGCCACGCGCACGAAATCGGCGATTGCGCTCGCCAGCTTATCGGTTCGGGTCATGGCCCCCGCCTAGCGGTGCCGCCGCACCCCGGCAAACCCGCTTGCACCCGGTCCACCCCACCGGCATGACCGGTGCCATGCAAACTGCCCCCGCCGCCGCCCCGCGCGTCAACCCCTGGGTGGACGCCATCGCCGCCTATGTGCCGGGCAAGGCGATGACCACCGACGGTCGCCCTGCGATCAAGCTCTCCGCCAACGAGAACCCCTTCGGCCCGCCGCCTTCCGCCGTCGCCGCGATGGCGGCCGCGCTGCCGGACGCGCACCGCTACCCCGACGGATCGGCCACCGCTCTTCGTTCGGCAATCGCCGCGCACTACAATCTCGAACCCGATCGCCTGATCTTCGGCGCGGGATCGGACGAGGTGCTCCAGTTCGCCGCCACCGCGTTCGCGGGCCCCGGCGACGAGGTGGTGATGACCGAGTTCGCCTTTTCGGTATACCCGATCGCGGCGCAGCGTGTAGGCGCGACGCCGGTGATCGTTCCCGAGCGCGATTATACCGCCGACGTGGACGCGCTGCTCGCTGCCGTCACCCCGCGAACGCGGATGCTGTTCCTCGCCAACCCCAACAATCCCACCGGCACCGTGCTGCCTCGCGCCGCGATCGAGCGCCTCGCGGCTGCGCTGCCGCCCACCGTGCTGTTCGTCCACGACAGCGCATATGCCGAATATCTGGCGGGCGACGCGGACTATACCGACGGCATCGGTCTCGCGCGCGCCGCCCCGAACATCCTCGTCACGCGGACTTTCTCCAAGATCCACGGGCTTGGCGGCGCGCGGGTGGGATGGGGCTATGGTCCCGCGCGGGTGATCGCCGCGATGGACAAGGTGCGCGGGCCGTTCAACCTGACCAGCGACGCGATGGCGGGTGCGATCGCCGCGCTGGCGGATACCGATCATGCCGACCGTTCGCGCGCGCACAACGCCGAGTGGCGCGCGTGGCTGGCCGCCGAACTCGCCGGGCTTGGCAATCGCGGCATCCGCATCGTGCCCTCGGCTGCCAATTTCCTGATGCTCGATTTCCCCGAAACCGGCCCGCTCACCGCCGAGGCCGCGTTCCGGGCGCTGATGGCGGCGGGCTACATCACGCGCTGGCTGGTGCCGCAGGGCATGGTGCGCAACCTGCGCATCACGGTGGGGACTGAGGAGGAGACGCGCGGCGTTGCCCAGGCATTGCGCGCGTTCGTCGAGGCGAGCGCCTAGAAACGGGAGGTCTTGGGACCGCAACTGGAGTCGCTCGGGCGGACAACGGCGGCGCGAAGTTCACGAAGTTCACAGCGGCTTGGGCGATCGCCGAAATCGCGTTTGCGTGCGATCCAGACGTGGGGTTAAGCGAGGAGCGGCCGGTCATCGCGCTGGGGATCGGGCAGACGATCCTACAATGCTAGGGCAGGTTAATTCGGCTTGCTCCTGTGCCGCGATCATGGTGATCAGCCGCGCAGCCTGGGACAAGGCGGTTCCTGTGCGCGCACGGTGAACGCGCCCAGCCCCGATGCGTCGGTCCGGGCCACCACCGCACCCGCCAGACCGCCGAATGCAATGCGCTGTGCGAGGCGCGCCCGGAACTCCGGGCGGGGCGGCGCGCGCCGCTCCAGCGCGGCGAGCAGGCTCAGCGGGCAGATCGTGGTCGCCGTGCCCGCAATTTCGATCTTTCCGTCGGCGCGGGGAACAGCGGTCGCAGACAGGTTCACCACCACACCCAGCCGGTCCGAAAGCGTCAGTCGCCGCACCTCCACCGTCCCCTGCTGCGCCGCCCAGCCGCGTACGCTGCGCAGCGGCGCGGCGGCGGTGATCGCAAGATCGGCCTCCATCGCCAGCGGATCGCCCCCGTCCAGCCGCAGCCCTGAGGCGGCCGCTCGTAGCTCGCCTTGCACGGGCATGCGTGGTCCGGTGGGGAGCGCGATGGGGGCCACGGGCGTCTCGCGGATGTGCGTTTCCAGACGATCCGCCGTGATCGCCGCCGGAAACAGCCCCACGACCACGCGCGCCGCGCGTGCTTCGGCCGAGAAACGCGCGAGCCGGTCGTTGTCCACATGCAGGCTCGCGCGGCCGCCGGGGGCGTCGATCTCGAGCCGCGCGCCTTCAAGACCTCGTGCCTCGGCGCGCAACTTCGGCGCGGCGACGCCGATCACGGTCAGCCCGCGTCCGGCAGGCTGGCGATCGAGCGTCAACCGATCCACGTCGAGCCGCAGCCGCGTATCCTCGCGCACGCGGTCCAGCGTGGTCCGTCCTGCTTCGCCGTGCAGGCGATAGGGGAAACCGCCGAAGATCACGGGCATCCCCGCGACCGCGACATCGCTGCGGAATTCGCCCAGCCGCGCCTCCCACCAGCGCCAGTACACCAGCACGGCAAGCAGCAGTGGCACGAGGGTCGCCCAGAGCGGCAGGCGCAGGCCGAAAATCTTCATCGGGAAGCCCCTACCCCACCCGGATCGGCGCTTGAAGCGCATTGATCCCCGCATTCACCGCTGCCTCGAATGGCGCGCGCGCCATGCCGGGGGGAAGCGCGTCGCCGAACGCGAACCGCGCCACCCCCGCGCGCGGCCAGCCGCGCATCGGCCACACGTCCGCCGTATCGAGCGCCAGCGGCACCGCAGGCACGTCCAGCAGCGCGTAGAGCGCACTGACGCCGGGTTTGATCGGTGGCGCTTCGCCCGGCTGTACCCGCGTCCCCTCGGGGAAGATCAGGATCGCCCTCCCCTGCCCGACCGCCACGCGCGCGGTGCGGACCATGGCGCGCAGCGCGGCCGCACCCTGCTCGCGGTCGATCGGCATTGCGCCGTGACGACGCGTGAAGAAACCCCATAGCGGCACGCCAAGCAGCTCGCGCTTGAGAACGATGGCGGGACTATCGAGCACCGAGAGCAGCGCGATCGTCTCGTAATAGCTCTGGTGTTTGGCGGCGACGATCGCCGCGCCCTCGGGCACCTGTCCGCGGACCGTGAGCCGGATGCCGAGCACCGCGCGTCCCAGCCCGATGAACACCCGGCTCCACAGCCGCGCACCGTGGTGGATCGCGCCGGGCGAGGCCAGTTCTGCAACGGCGGTGCCAAGATAGATGGGCACGCTCGCGCTAATGAACAGCAATGCGAAGACGAGGAACCGCGCTGCACGCATCACGTCTGCGTCCGCCGCGCCACCGAGCGGACCAGCCATTTCACATATTCACGCATCCAGACTTTCCAGCCGATATGGCTCGGCACCGGCTCGGGCAGGATCGTCACGCCGGGTGCGAGTTCTGCACCAAGTTCGAGCGTGGCGCGGCGCATGTGATAGTCCGAGGTGACCAGCCGGAGCGAGCGGACGCCGTGGCGCGATGCCCAGTCGGCGGTCTCCTCGCCGTTGGAGCGCGTATCGATCGCCGCATGGCCGAGATCGACGCAGCAGCGGAACAGCGCGAGCGGCGTGTGCGTCTCGCGGGCCAGCTGGCGCGGGCCGACGCCCTCGGCCACGCCCGAGATCAGCAGGCGCGGGGCAGCGCCGACCCTCAGTAGCGCGAGGCCACGCCGCACGCGGCCGCCGTCCCCCGTCAACACGACGATCGCGTCGGTGCCGAGATTGGGAGGTGCCGCAGCGACCGTCACGGTCCTGAACCACAGGAAACCGGCGATCGAGGCCAGCGCGGCGAACGCCAACAGTCTGACCAGCCATCGCACCATCACGTTCGCGTGCCACGTTGGCCCGCCGCCTGTCCAGCGCGCTTGCCCGCCCCGGTGGCGCGTGCTTCAAGCTCGACGTCATGGAATTGACTTGTCCGCATTGCAGCGCGCGCTACCGCGTCCCCGCCGACTCCGTCCCGTCCGAAGGGCGGACCATCCAGTGCGTCAAGTGCGGCGACAGCTGGTTCGAGAGCTGCCCGCAGACGGACGAAGCCGAGCTGCGCGCCGAGGCGGACGACACTGTGACGCAGATGCTGAGTACCCCGCATGCGCTGGGCGGCGGGATTGCCGATGTGGGCGGCGATCCGATCGATCTTCCGACCTCCGTGCTGCCCGCCGGTCCCGCGAGCGATGAATCCACATCCCGCGCGCGCTGGGATGACGAACCCGAACCGGCGCGCGGCGGTCTCGGGACGATCGGCTCGATTCTGCTGGTGCTTCTGCTCGCGCTGATCGCGGCGGGGGTCTATGCGTGGTTCACGGGGCGGCTGACGCTTTAGCGAGCGCGCGCGCCTTCCACGCGAAGCGCGCGCCCTGCAGCGCGGCCGCGACGATCATGCCCCAGATCAATCCGTCAACCAGCGCCAATGGCCCGCCACCGCGGTGGACCAGCCACCAGCCCAGCCCGCCCATGACGCCGAAGAAGCTGACGATGCTGATCGCGCCCGCCCACACCTGATCGCCGAGCGAGCGCAGCGCGAACAGGAAGACCATCTGCAACCCATCGAAGGGCAGCCAGGGGGCCAGCCGCGCCAGCATCGCCGCGCCGCCCGCGACCACGGCGGGATCGGACGAGATGATCGGCATCAGGGTGTAGGCCCCCAAACGGTACACCAGCGCGAAGACCAGCAGTACGATGAGCGCCAGCCCCGCCGCGAGCCAGCCGCGCCGCGCGATCTCGCCCGTCTCGCCCGCGCCGACCGCATTGCCCACGCGCACGCCCGCCGCCGATCCCAGCCCCAGCCCGGCCGCGATCGAGAGATTGTGGAACGCGACCGCGCCCTGGAACGCGCCCGCCGTCGCCGCGCCAAAGCGGGTGGAGAGCGCGATCAGCACGCTGAAGCCGATCAGTTCGAGCGTGGCCGAAATCCCGGGCGCGACCGCGAACGAGCGCAGCGCCGCTCCCTCGCGCCACGCGCGCCGCCAGCGCGCGGCGAACGGCTCCGCCACGCGCGCGACGCCCCACTCGGCCGCATCGGGCATGGTGTGGACGTAGATGAGGATCGCGGCAGCGGCGAAACTCACCGTCAGCGCGGTCCCCAGCGCCGCGCCCCCCGCGCCCAGTGCGGGCAGCCCCCAATGGCCGCCGATCAGCGCCCACGCGAGCAGCCAGTTCACCGGGAAGCTGCA
>JBBQJX010000095.1:0-6935 GCA_038326295.1 Sphingomonadales bacterium | reverse complement strand
TGAACGTGCTCGCGCAGCAGCGGCTGCTGCGTGCGTGCGATCCGGGGTTGCGGATGGCTCCGGCTGGGCGCGTGATCGGGGTGACGTCCTCGGTCGCCACGGCCCCGCGTGCGTACTGGGGACTTTATGCGGCCACGAAGGCCGCACTCGAGGCGATGCTGCTCGCGCACGCCGACGAGGTCTCCGCGATCAGCCCGGTGCGCGTTGCGGTCGTCAATCCGGGCGCGACCGCTACAGCAATGCGCGCCCGCGCGTTCCCGGGTGAGGATGCGGCGACGCTGAAGGGCCCGGGCGCAGTGGCGGGCCGAATTGTGGAAATGCTCAAAGACGATTTCTCGACGGGCGTTCGGGTGGACGTCCCCTGACGCCGATGCCCGCCGCGCGATCGCTCAGGGCCAGGGTCCACGCCGCTCTCGATCCGCGCGCGCGGCCGCAGGACGGTCTTTCGGCGCTTGACCACGCGCTGATCGTGCTGATCGTCTTCGCAGTAATCGCCGCAGTGGCCGAGACCGAGCCGACCGTGCTGCGTGGCCACGAGGGACTGTTCGCCGCGCTCAATCTGGCGATCGGCGCGATCTTCGCAGTCGAATATCTGGCGCGGCTGTGGTCGGCGGCCGAGCGCGATCCGGCGCGGCCATGGTCGGAGCGGCTGCGTTTTGCGACCAGCTTTGCGGGGCTCATCGATCTTGTCACCATCGTTTCCACGCTCGATCCGCTGCTGGGCTTCAACGCCGCGCCGCTGCGGATCGTGCGCGCGATGCGGATCGTGCGGCTGGCGCGGCTGGGGCGGATGTCGGCGGCGATCCACCATCTGCACGATGCGATCGTATCGCGCCGCTACGAGCTGCTGCTATCCTCGTTTCTCGCGCTGGTCCTGCTGCTTTTCGGCGCGACCTCGCTCTACTGGCTGGAAGGCGCGATCCAGCCGGACAAGTTCGGCAGCATTCCGCGCGCAATGTGGTGGGCGGTCGAGACGCTGACCACGCTGGGCTATGGCGACGTCTATCCGGTGACGCCCGGCGGCAAGCTGATCGCCACCGTGATGGCGATCCTGGGGATCGGGGTGATCGCGCTGCCCACCGGCATTCTGGCGAGTGCATTCAGCGACGCGGTGCAGCGCCAGCGAGAGGCCGAGCGCGAACGCGAGCGGATGGACGGGTAAGGGACGCGCGGCCGCCTCGCCTCGCGCCGCGATATGTCGTGCGGCATGTCAGCGCGAGCGCGCCGCCGCCACCCGATCATTCGCGGTGGTGCCTGCACTGTAGGATCGCGTGCGCGATCCACCACCGTCATGCACGGCCCCTTATCACGCCGCTCCGCCAGATTACCCGAAAAAGCAATTTCCGCCTCAAGCCAGAGCGCCGTGAACTTCGCTCTCCCGGGCCGTGACGCCGATCCGGAAAAACTTTTCCAGCCTGCTTCAGATTAGATCGCACGGCCTGCAAATAATTTAAGGGAAGCCAGCGGCGCGATCCGGCGCTTGGTAAGGGTCCACGGCCATGGTTGCTCGGTTCAAGATCATATCGTCGGTCGCAGCGATCGCCGTCGCGGTTTCGGTCGCGACTCTCACGACCGGCGCACGGTCGATCGCAGGCTCGCAGCGATCGGTGTCGGATGGTCCGCAGGACCAGGGCACGCCGTTGCGGCAGACGATGGGCGACGCCAATCTCGGGCGCGATGTGTTTCGCTTCGAGACGTTCGGCAACGAGGGTTTCTGGACCGATGCGGTGCGCCTGCCCGCCGGGATTGTGGCCGCCAAGGTCACCCCGCTCAAGGCGCTGCGGCTTGGCCTGCAGGTTGATTCAGACAGGATCGCGCCCGACATCAAGGGACGGCTGGCGAAGGAGTTGCGGGCCGATCCATCGGGTGCAACTTCGCCGACGCTCAACGATCCCGACGTGACGATCATGCTCGTGAAAGCGGGCGCGATCGTGGGAATGGCGCCCAAGGGCGACAAGGTCGGCACGAGCTGCGCGCTGTGTCACACCATGTCCGACGCATCGGTGTTCAAGGTCGCCGAGGGCGGATCGATCGGCCGACGTCTCGATGGTCTGGCCAATCACAGCCTCAACCTCGGCATGATTTTCGCCACCGCCGCCAATACTCGCGCGCTTTACACGGTTGCGCAACTGGAGATCAAAGGCAAAACACTCGGCCGGGCACCGCGCGGCCTGACCGCCAGTTCGACCGAGGCCGAGTTCGACGCCTATTTCAGCAATCCGCGCTACTATCCGATCGGCATGTTCGACGATTCGTTCGACGGCAATGGCGATCCGATGCACACCGTGCCGCTGTTCCGGCAGGATCTCGCCGCCCCCTACGGCAGCGAAGCGACGTTCACCAAGCTCGACGATTTCAGCAATCTCGTCTTCACGACACTGTTCGATCAGACGATGCTGACCACGCCGGGCGGACGCGCCTTCGTTCACAAGCTCGCAGGTGGCGCGGGCGACGAAATGATCGAGAATTATGTCAAGGTTCTAAAGGAGACCGGCGTGACCGGTTATCCCTATCTGAAGGCGCGGGAGGCGGGCAAACCCGGCGACCTTGCGACACCGATTGGCTACCGCGTCGATGATCGCCGACTTCTGGCGCTCAACGCCTACCTGTCATCGCTTGCCGCGCCTGCGGGCGTCGTCGGCGATCGGCAGGCGATGGCGCGGGGGCAGATGGTGTTTCGTACCGCTGGCTGCACGGGGTGCCACAACGTCGATCAGCGGCGACCGGTGCCCACCACCGTCCATGGAATGAAAGTCATCTTTCCCGGCGATCGGCCCGAGGTGCTCGCCCCGCGCGATCCGCCGCTCAATCCTGTTCTGAACACCGCGTCCTCGTTTTTCGACGACAAGATGGCGGTGGTGAACGCAAGCCTGCGAGGCGAAAAACGCGGTGTGGCGATGCCATTGCTGCTCGATCTCGCGCGCAAGCCGGTGTTCCTGCACGACGATTCGGTCGGCGGTCTCAACGGGCTGCTCAGCCCCGCTCGCGGGCGCACCGCTCCGCATCCTTTCTATGTCGCGGACAATGGGCGGCGTGCGGACATGATCGCCTATTTGCGCAGCCTCGATACGCGTTCGCGATGATCGCAGAGAGCGACGCATTTCAACTGTCCCGGGCGGCGTCCATGTGCCCTCAGAGCGTCTTCAGATACTCCACGATCGCGCGCCGATCGTCCTCGCTCAGCCGATCGTTGCCGTAATCGTGGCCGACGTTGCGGTTGCCCAGCGGGGCGGTGTCGAACGCGAAGCGGTTGCCGGGCGCGTCCGCCCCTGTTCGGTAGCCGACCCGCACCGGATCGTATTCGCGCGTGCCGACCATGAAAGTCGTCGGCCGCTCGGCGGGGGGGAGGAGCAAGTCCCAAAGTGTGGGAACTGAGCCGTTGTGGAGATAGGGGGCGGTCGCCCAGATGCCTGCCAGCGGCCGCGCCTTGTAGGCGAGCAGGTGATCGGTGGTGTGCGCGCAGCGCTTCAGCCGCTCCTCATGCGTCTCGGGCGCCAGCGTCGGGCGCACGACTCGCGGGCGGCCGGGGACGCCGAAGACCACGCCGACCGCCGATTTCGCCACGTCGGGCGCGTCGCCCACGATCGTGCCGACCACCAGCGTGCGCAGCATGGCGGCGATCGGCGCGGTCTGGCCGAGTGGTACGCCCTTGCCATTGAGATCGATATAGCCGTCCTTCACCCCCTGCAGCGTGCCGGTGCGCGCGGTGTAGGTGACCGCGTTGCACGCCATCGCGCGGTCCGTTCCCGGATCGAGCAGGGGCGAGGCGAACCACTGCATCGAGGCCTTGTAGGGCGTGATCACGTCCTTGGCGTCGATCTCCTGGTGGCAGGTGACGCAGTCGCGCTTAAACAGCGTTTCGCCCGCAGCGACCAGCGCGGCTTCGGGCTTGCCGAACCAGTCGGCGGGCCAGACGGGCGCGCGCATCCGCGCCACCAGACCCTCCATGCGGATGATGCTGTCCGCCTGCAGGCTGGAAGCATAGCCCTTCATGCCCGTGCCCGGCACGACGCGCACATCGCCGAACACACCGATCATCTCGCCGGTGTTGCGGCCCAGCGCTCCGTAATCGAAGCGCTCGCGGGTGAGTGGCGAAGCGATCTGCGTATTCTGCGCGATGCCGTTCCACTGGACCACATCCGACTGCGAGGTTTGCCACAGGAAGGGAATGCTGACGGGCGCATCAGCGGGGTTGCGCGGTTCGCCATGCGGATCGGCGAGCAGGGCCACCTTGTTGAAGATGCGGCCGAACGCGTCCACCCGGCCCAGCCCCCAGCGCAGATCGGTATGATTGGCGCGTTCGATCCGCTGGTTCCAGTCGTTCAGGCTGGCGAATGCGGCCGCAAGTTTCGTGCGGTTGGCGGGCGTGTCATGGCCGCTTAGAACCTGCGCTGCAAAACGCGCGAACTTCGCGGGATCGGCGGCGGTTGCAGCCATCGCCGCGTTCACGTCTTCGAGCAGGCCCTGATAATCGGTCAGCGACGGCGCGCCATCGATGAGGCGCGTCTGGCCGTTATGCGCGATCTGCCCGGTGTGGCAGGCGGCACAATTCATGCCAACCCACTTTTCCTTCGTGCCCTGACCTTCGTACCAGCGGATCGCCGAAAAGGTGAGCTTCGCATCGTCGTGATCGTCGATCGCAAAACCGATGGGCAGGTCGCCACCGACCGTCAGTGGATTGGCGATGTAGCCGAGCCGCGCCATGTTGGCGGGCGCAAACACATGCTCGTTCGAACCGGCGCGCTCGAGCGCTTTGGCCCAGTCCCACGGCATCAGCCGCGAGCCTTGCGTGCCCGCGTACCACGCGCTGCGGTCGGCATCGGTGAGCGGGGCCTTGAGCGCCTCGCGCGGCCCGAAGATCGCGCAACTGCCGAGCGCGAGCAACGCGAAGCCCCCACAAAGCGCGCGAGCCTTAAGCGAATTCCCCATAATGCCCCCCTCCCTCAACCGGCCAACGCAAACGGAAACTCTCGGGCACGCCGCCCTTCCACTCGATCGGTCCCTCGGCTGCGATGCCGGGACGCAGCAGGATGCGCCGCACGATCTCGGGGATCATGGCGGCGCCGATCGCGCGGCCCAGGCACTCGTGCAGGCCGTGGCCGAAGGTAAAGCCATCGAGCGCGGAGCGCGCGGGATCGAAGCGATCCGGATCGGCGAAGATCGCGGGATCGAACATCGCCGCGTGCGTGAGCCCCAGAACGGTGGTGCCGGGCTGCACAGTTGCAGCGTGGCCGGTATCCCCCGCAAGCTGCACGGCCGCGTGTGCGACGCGGAAGTAATAGGGGAATGCAGGTCGGAAACGCAGCGCCTCGAACACGTGGCCGTCGAACGCTGCGGGATCGTGCGCGGCGGCGCGCGCGGCGGCGGCGCGCGCGGGATCGGCCAGCAGATAAGCGAGCGCACTGATCGCGGTGTGATTGGTCGTCTCCACCGCGCCGATGAGCAGCCCTCCGGTGTTGAACGCGACGCCCCTTAAATTGAGTTTGCACGCATCGCTGTTCATCAGGCGCAGCAGCCGCGTCATCGGATCGTTGCCACCGAAGCCGAGCTTCACCGCGATTTCGCGCTGGATGACTTTGCGGCCGAGGAACCACACCATCGATTTGCCCGCCGCCTCGCGCTCGCGTGTGATGTTGGCGGATTCCTCGGGCGTGACCGGATCGAAGGCCTGGTTGTGGAACGCATCCTGCTGGTTCCAGTAGGACCAGCGGATGAGATCGGCGGGATCGGCATCCTCGAACCCGAAGAATTGCTGGCAGAGCGCCACGGGGACCGCGCGGCCGATCGCCGCCACCGCCTCGATCGCGCCGTCCGACGCATCGAGCGCGGCATCGGTCCGTTCGCCCACATAGGCGCGCATCGCGGGCACGGTCTCGTAATCGAGCATCGCCCTCATGATCGATTTGTCGCGCCAGTGGGTGGGCGTATCGTCCTGCGCCATCCAGTAGCTGCCCTGCTTGGGCACGTAGAGATCGACGCCGAACGCATCGTGGCGGCGCAGCACCGTGGTGCAATCGGCATAGCGCGAGACGAGTGTGAGTTCAGGGAGCGCGAGCACCGGGCGTTCGGAGCGCAACTCGGCATAGAAAGCGAGATCGCTGGCGAGGATGCGTTCGCGTACCATCGGCCAGCGGCTGGCCGGTACTGCGGCGTCGATCGCGGCAAGATGGTGACCCATGCGTTGCGCCCTCCCTCGGCGGATGTGTAGCCGATTATTCCGGGCTTGTCACCGCGCTTGACACTTTGTGTGCAGCACGGCCGAAGGGAGCGATGAACCCCGATCCTGTTGCCCGCCTGTCCACGCTGCTCGATCTGGAGCGGCTGGACGATAATCTGTTCCGCTCGCCCGTGCAGGAGGAGGGGTGGAAGCGCGTCTATGGCGGGCAGGTGCTGGGGCAGGCGCTGGTGGCCGCACAGCGAACGGTGGAGGATGCGCGGCCGGTGCACTCGCTCCACGCCTATTTCATCCTGCCCGGCGATCCGCGCGCGCCGATCATATATCAGGCCGAGCGCACGCGCGACGGCAGGAGCTTCACCACGCGGCGCGTGGTGGCGATCCAGCACGGGCGGCCGATCTTCAACCTGACCGCCTCGTTTCAGGTGGCGGAGGAGGGGTTTGAGCATCAGAACGCGATGCCCGTGGTGCCCGGGCCGGACGGGCTGGCGGACGATCTGACGATCCTGCGCGCGCAGGTGGAGCGTGTTCCGCCCGCCATGCGCGAGTTCTGGCTGCGGCCGCGCGCGGTCGAGGTGCGGCCGGTGGACGGACGCGGGCCCTTTGACGCCGAGGTGGCCGAGCCGTGGCGCGCGCTGTGGTTCCGCGTGGCGGGCGCATTCGAGGGCGACGACGCGGTGCAGCGCGCGGCGCTGGCCTATATCAGCGATAATATGCTGGTCGGGACCGCTGTGCTGCCGCACGGGCAGCGCTGGTTCGA
>JBBQJX010000094.1:0-6952 GCA_038326295.1 Sphingomonadales bacterium | reverse complement strand
GATCCACGCCGATGAGGCCGCGCTGGTCGCCGCGAGGCTTGCCGCGAGCCGGGACGCACCTGCGATTTCGGCTTAGGATCGCGTCCAGCGGGGGCGGATTGCGCAACTCGGCCCGTTTCCGATTCGGTTGGGCTTATGAGTGCTTGACCTGCGCCTTGAACGTGCGTGTTCCTTGCTCGGGGGTTTGGCTGTGGGAGGACGGACGTTGGGCGGGTTCAGGACGGTCTTCACCGCTGCGCTGCTCGCGCTCGCCACCCTGCCCGCGCACGCGCAGGGCCTGTGGGAGCAGCCGCGTTACGCCGCGATCGTCGTTGATCCCTCCGATGGCGAGGTGATGTACGAGCGCCGGGCCGATCTCGCGCGCCATCCCGCCTCGATCACCAAGGTGATGACACTGTTTCTCGCGTTCGACGCGCTCCAGCAAAGACGGCTGCGGCTGACCGATATGGTGGAGATCACGCCGGATGCCGCGCGTCAGCCGCCGTCGCGGCTAGGGCTGAAGGCGGGTCAGTCGCTACCGGTGGAGGATGCGATCCGCGTGATCGCGTGCAAGAGTGCGAACGATGTCGCGGTCGCGCTCGCGGACCGGCTCGGCGGCTCCGAACCCGCGTTCGTGGCCATGATGAACGCCAAGGCGGCGCGGCTGGGGATGACCCACACCAATTTCGCCAACGCCAGCGGCCTGCCCAACGCGAACCACTACACCACCGCGCGCGATCTTGCGACGCTCTCGGCCGCGCTGTTCCGCGAGCATGCGGACCGCTACGCCTATTTCAGCCAGCAGGAATTCGCGTGGCGGGGCAAGCTGATGCCCAACCACAATCACCTGCTCGGCCGCGTGCCGGGCGTGGACGGGATCAAGACGGGATATACCGCTCTGTCGGGTTACACGCTGGCGGCGAGCGCGATGCGAGACGGGCGGCGGCTGATCGCGATCGTGCTCGGATCGCCCACCGGCGCGATGCGCGACGCCAATGTGAGCCAGTTGCTCGAGGCGGGCTTCGGCGTGCTGAAGGATCGCGTGATGGGAAGGCGCACCACGATCGCCGCCGCGCTCGGCGAGACGAGCGAAGCCGCGCCCGGCGATCCGATCGGCGCGATGATCGCGGGCTGGGGACGAGTTCCGACGACGAGTGCCGCGCCCGCCTTCGCCGCCGCGGCTGCCGTGCCGCGTCCACCGGTGGCCAAGGCTGTTGCCGGAACGCTCGACGCAGACTGATCGGCTGCGCGCGGGGGCTTGCCGCGCAGCGTCCCGCCCGGCAACGTCTCGCCACGAACGGCGGGAGACCTGACTTGGCATATGAACGGCTCATCCTCGGCGCGCTGATGCTTGCGGCTGCGACCCCGGCCGCCGCCGATCCGCGACCACCGCTCGCGCCCGCAGACGTGTTCGATCTGGAATACGCAAGCGATCCGCAGGTCAGCCCCGACGGCCGAAGCATCGCGTACGTCCGTCACAGCTTCGATATCCTGACCGATCGCGCGCGCGCCAATATCTGGCTGATCGATGCGCGCACCGGCAAGCAGCGCCCCGTGGTCTCGGGCACCGCAAGCTACACGCAGCCGCGCTGGTCCCCCGATGGCGGCCGCCTCGCCTACATCTCGGGTGTGGACCGCGACGCGCAGATCCTCGTGCGCTGGATGGATTCCGGCGCAACCGCGCGCGTCACCAACCTCACCCAGTCGCCGGGCGCGCCCGCCTGGTCTCCCGATGGCACGCGGCTGGCGTTCACGCTGTTCGAGCCCGATCAGCCCAAGCCCTTCGCGCCCATGCCCACGCCCCCCAAAGGCGCGATCTGGGCCACCCCGCCCAAGGTGATCGATCGCCTGACCTACCGCGCCGATGGCGGCGGCTATCTGGAGCAGGGCCACACGCATCTGTTCGTGGTGCCCGCCGATGGAGGCGCACCCCGGCGCGTGACCTCGGGCCCGTTCGACGACGATAGCGATCCGGAGTGGTCCGCCGATGGCCGCCGCCTGATCTTCAGCGCGGACCGCAACCCCGAGCATGAAACCTACGGCAACAGCGAAATTTACGCCGCCGATCTCGCGAGCGGGACCGTCACCGCGCTCACCCACCGCAAGGGACCGGACTTCAGCCCCGCCGTCTCGCCCGATGGCAAGCAGATCGCCTGGCTGGGCTTCGACGATCGCTTCGTCGGCAACCAGCGCCTGCGCCTGTACGTCATGAACATCGACGGCAGCGGCCGCCGCGAGCTGCTGAGCGGGCTCGACCGCGACGCCGCTGCCCCGCGCTGGCGGCCCGACGGCAAGGCGATCTACTTCGCCTATGACGATGAAGGGACGACCAAGCTCGGCCTCGCCACGCTCGACGGCCGCTGGCGCGAGGTCGCGCGCGGGCTGGGCGGCGAGGATATCGGACGCCCCTATGGTGGCGGACAGTTCAGCGTGGGGCGCAGCGGCGCGGTGGCGATGGACGTCACCGATCCCACCCATCCCGCCGATGTGGCGCTTCTCGGCCCGAGCGGTGCGCGCCGGCTGACCGCGCTGAACGACAATCTGCTGCCGTACCGCACGCTCGGCACGGTCGCGCCGATGCCGGTGCGCAACCCCGACGGCACCGCGGTCGGCGCATGGATCGTCACCCCGCCGGGCTTCGATCCCGCGAAGAAATACCCGTTGCTGCTCGAAATCCATGGCGGTCCGTTTGCCGACTATGGCTGGCGCTACTCGGTCGAGATGCAGGCCTATGCGGCGGCGGGCTATCTGGTCGTCTACGCCAACCCGCGCGGCAGCACGTCCTATGGTGAGGCGTTCGCCAACGCGATCGATAAGAATTATCCCGGCCCGGACTATGGGGACCTGATGGCCGTGGTGGACACGGCCATCGCAAAGGGCTTCGTCGATCCCGCGCGGTTGTTCGTGACCGGCGGATCGGGCGGCGGAGTGCTGACCGCGTGGATCGTCGGCCACACCACCCGCTTCCGCGCCGCCGTCGTCGCCAAGCCGGTGATCAACTGGACGAGCTGGGCGCTGACCGCGGACGAAGGCCCGCTCATCCTGCCCTACTGGCTCGGCAAGGCCCCGTGGGAACCGGGCGCGCAGGCCGAATACTGGCGGCGCTCCCCATTGGCCTATGTGGGCAATGTGAAGACGCCGACGATGCTGCTCACGGGCGAGCAGGATTTTCGCACGCCCATCGCCGAGGCCGAGCAATATTACGCCGCCCTGAAGCTCGCGGGGGTGGAGACCGCGATGGTGCGCGTCCCCGATATCGGCCACGCACTGGTCACGCGCCCTACCCAGCTGATCGCCAAGACGCAGTACATCCTCGGCTGGTTCGCCCGCCACGGCGGCCAGCCCGTGCCGGGCGCGGGGCCGGGCGCGGCCCCCTGACGCTCAGTCGCCGATGCGCGACAGCTTGGTCAGGTTGCGGAACGCCCACGCGGCGGTGCCTTGCGGCATCACCTCCTTGGTCGCGGTCAGCGTGTCGCCGTCGCGCACCTCGGTCACGCGCAGCTTCGCGGGCTTGTTGTCGTCGGATCCGTCTTCCTCCCCCACCACCGTCCAGTGGGTCGCGTCGGCATAGGTGGCCACGCGCAGCCGCTCGGTCGAGACCTCTACCGCACGACCCTTGCGCAGCGTGGCGGTCGTTACGGTGGACGCCGCTGGATCGTGCAGGCTGGCGCTGGCGATGATCACCGGAGACTTGCGCGGTCCCTCGTCGAACTCGGAGGTGCGTAGCACCGTCACCTCGTCCGCCAGCGCGCGGATCTCGGTCTTCACCGCGAGTTCGGACACCGCATTGCTCTGGTAATCGCGGTAGCCGAGCGTGCCCATCCAGCGCCCCGCGAGCGCACGTTCGAGCGATGCGGGCGTCGGGGCAGGCGCCGCCGCAATCGCCAGCAGGCCGAGCATAGCCAATCGTGCCAACCGCATCGCGTGCTCCTTCGCCGTTTCGAGACCGGGTCTAAAGGCCCGTATCGGCAGGGGTCAACCGGCGGCATTTGCCCCACCCCGTCGCAGCAGCAGCCACGCGCTCGCGCCGGCCGCCGCGCTCGCGGCGGCGCCCGCATAGGCCGCCCAGCGGAACGCGCCCGTCAGCGCGGGGCCGTGGGTGGCGAGGACCACGCTCGCAAACGCGGTCGCGATCAGCCCGCCCACGCGCGCGACCGCGCTGTTCAGCCCCGACGCGACGCCGGTATGCGCGCCATCGACCGAGCCGAGCACGGCGGTGGTGAGCGGCGCGACCGCGCCCGCCATGCCGAGTGCGATGACCAGCATGGCCGGGAATGTGGTGGTCCAATAACTCCCGCCGTCGCCGATGCGCGCGGCGAGCACGAAGCCGAGCGCCACCACCAGCGGTCCGACCGAAAGCGGCACCTGCGGCCCGATCCGCGCCGCGAGCTTGCCCATCGTGGGCGAGCTGACCGCGAGCACCAGCGGCAAAGGCAGCAGCGCCGCGCCCGCGCCGGTCGCCGAATACCCGCTCGCCTCGATCAGCACGAACGGCACCAGCACCAGCAACGCGCCGAGCGCGCCGTAGAGCAACAGCGTCAGCAGCGTCAGCCCGACGAAATCGCGGCTGGCAAACATCGCAAGCGGCATCATCGCCGCATCCTTCGCGCGCCGCTCCACCCACAGGAATGCGCCCAGCAGCAGCGCCCCGCCCGCCAGCGCCGTGCCCGTCGCCATGCTGAGTCCCTTCGCCGCCGAGGCGACCGTAAGCCCCCACGTCAGCGCGGCCAGTCCCGCCGCTGCCAGCGCCGCGCCGGGCCAATCGAGCGCGCGGGGATTGTCTCGCGTCTCGTCGGGCACGTACCTCAGCGCGAGTAGCAGCGCCCCCGCCGCGATCGGCAAATTGATATAGAAAATCGCGCGCCAGCCGACCGCGTCGATCAGCCAGCCGCCGAGCAGCGGCCCCGCCGCGCCCGCCGCCGCGCCGACCGCCGCCCAGGTGCCGATCGCCTTGCCGCGCGCCTCGCCGCTGAACGTGCTTCCCAGGATCGCCAGACTGTTGGGCATCAGCATCGCCGCGCCCACGCCCTGCAGGACGCGGCCCGCGATCAGCCACACAAGCGTCGGCGCAAACGCGCACACCAGCGACGCGAGCGCGAACAGCGCCACGCCCGCGATCAGCAGCTTGCGCCGCCCGTATCGGTCCCCCGCCGCGCCCCCGATCAGCAGCAGCGCGCCCAGCGGCAGCAGGAAGCCGTTCACCACCCACGAAAGATCGCCGCCGCCCGCGCCCAGACTGCGCCCGATCGCGGGCAGGCCGACATTGACCACCGATCCGTCGATAAACGCGAGGCTGGACGCGAGAATGGTCGCCGCCAGGATCAGGCGCGGGTGAATGGCGGCGGGGCCCTTGTGCTCGGCGCAAGCGTCGGCGGCCGGGCGGTCGCACGCGGGAAGGATGCCATTGCTCATGCGTTGGTCTCCGGCAGGCGCGCCCGATGCGCCCGAACCGTTCGGGTTGCACGCCGCCCACACACATCGGGCCGATGCCTGCCATCGCAAGCACCGGCCCGAATGCGATCGGTCAGGAAGCGAGCCTAGTCGCGGCGGCGGCGCGGACGCTCGGCCGCATCGCTGTCGCCGCGCGCGGGGCCACGCAGGAAGTCCGGCGTGGCGAACGGATCGGCCTCGTCCGAACGCGCGCGGTCGCCCTGCGCGGGACGGTCGTCATCGCGGCGCGGACGTTCCTCACGCGGTCGGTCGTCACGGGGACGATCCTCGCGTGGCCGGTCGTCCGAGCGCGGCCGGTCATCGCGGGGGCGATCCTCCCGGGAACGATCATCCGAACGCGGGCGATCCTCGCGGGGTCGGTCGTCGGAGCGCGGGCGATCCTCGCGCGGCCGGTCGTCCGAACGCGCCTCGCGCGGACGGTCGCCGCCGTCGCGGCGCGGGCCGCTGCGGTCGCCGTCGCGGCGCGGGCCACGATCCCCGCCGCCCGAGCCCTCTCGGCGCGGGCCGCGATCGCCACCACCGCCGCCACGCGGGCCACGGTCGTCGCCGCCCTCGCGCGCCGGGCGCGTATCGGGCAGCTCCTCACCCGTCGCCTGATCGACCAGCCGCATCGAAAGTCGCACCTTGCCGCGATCGTCGACGCCCAGCACCTTGACCTTCACCGCCTGGCCCTCGGTCAGCACTTCGCTCACCTTGGTCACGCGCTCATTCTGGATTTCGCTGATGTGGACGAGGCCGTCCTTCGATCCCAGGAAGTTCACGAACACGCCGAAATCGACCATGCTCACAACCTTGCCCGTATAGATCTTGCCCACTTCGGCCTCGGCGACGATGCCGGTGATCCAGTTCCTCGCCGCCTCGATCTTGCTCACGTCCGAAGACGAGATCTTGACCGTGCCGTCGTCATCGATGTCCACCTTGGCACCGGTTTCCTCAACGATCTGGCGGATGATCTTGCCGCCGGTGCCGATGATCTCGCGGATCTTGTCCTTGGGCACGCTCATCGTCTCGATGCGCGGCGCGTGCGCGCTCATTTCCAGCGTCACGCCCGAGAGCGCCTTTGCCATCTCGGCCAGGATATGCGCGCGGCCTTCGCTGGCCTGTGCGAGCGCGACGCGCATGATCTCCTCGGTGATGCCGGCGATCTTGATGTCCATCGGCAAGGACGTAATGCCCTCGGACGTCCCTGCGACCTTGAAGTCCATATCGCCCAGATGATCCTCGTCACCGAGGATGTCCGAGAGGACCGCGAATTCCTTGCCCTCGAGGATCAGCCCCATCGCAATGCCGCTGACCGACCGCTTGAGCGGTACGCCCGCATCCAACAGCGCCAGCGCACCGCCGCAGACCGACGCCATCGAGGAAGAGCCGTTCGATTCGGTGATGTCGCTGATGACGCGGATCGTGTAAGGAAACTCGGCCTTGCTCGGGAGCACCGGGTGCAGCGCGCGCCACGCGAGTTTGCCGTGGCCGATCTCGCGGCGGCCCGGCGCGCCGAAGCGGCCAACCTCGCCTACCGAAT
>JBBQJX010000093.1:0-6956 GCA_038326295.1 Sphingomonadales bacterium | reverse complement strand
CCCATGCTCGCACAATCGCACGCACCCGGCCGCGCGGGTCATGATCGCCTCGACCGGTTGACCGCGCGCGGCCGTGCGCTGCTCGGTTCCAGATACGCGATCATGGCAGGCGCGATGACCTGGGTGTCCGAGCGGCACCTTGTCAGTGCCATTTCCAACGCGGGGGGCTTTGGCGTGATCGCCTGCGGTTCGATGACGCCCGATCTGCTGCGCACCGAGATCGCCGCCACGCAGGCGCTCGCGCGCGCGCCGTTCGGCGTCAACCTGATCACGCTCCACCCGCTGCTGCTCGATCTGATCGCGGTTTGCGCCGAATTGGGCGTGACGCACATCGTGCTTGCGGGCGGACTGCCGCCCGGCCCGGCGGTGGATGCGATCAAGGCGGCAGGCATCCGGCTGCTGGCTTTCGCCCCCACTGCGGCCCTTGGCAAGAAGCTGGTCCGCGCCGGGGTTGACGGGCTGGTGATCGAGGGTTCGGAAGCCGGTGGCCACATCGGCCCCGTATCCACCTCGGTGCTCGCGCAGGAAATCCTGCCCGTCATCGCCGACGTGCCCGTGTTCGTCGCGGGCGGCATCGGGCGTGGATCGGCGATCGCGGCGTATCTGGAAATGGGGGCGAGCGGCGTGCAGCTCGGTACGCGCTTTGCGGCTGCGTGCGAAAGCGTCGCGCATCCCAAGTTCAAGCGCGCTTTCATCCGTGCGTCTGCGCGCGACGCGGTCTCCTCGGTACAGGTCGATCCGCGCCTTCCCGTGATTCCGGTGCGTGCGCTGCGCAATCGGGGGCAGGAAGAGTTCATGCAGAAGCAGCGCGAGATCGCCGCGCGCGTGGACGCTGGCGAACTGCTGCTCGCCGAAGGTCAGCTGGCGATCGAGCATTATTGGGCGGGCGCGCTGCGCCGCGCGGTGGTGGACGGGGATGTGGAGACGGGCTCGGTCATGGCGGGCCAGTCGGTCGGCATGGTAGCGTCGGAGGAGCCGGTGGCGACGATCATGGCCGAGCTTGTCGCGGACGCCGCGCGCGCGCTCGCCCCCGGCGGCCACGCAGCCGCTTCGACATCGGTTCGGGACTTCGCTACGACGGCGGCGTGACCCGCGCCAATGCCGCCCGCGAGATCCTGCGCCGCCTGGTCGAGCTTATGGCATCGGGTGCATCCGCCCAGACCAAGCTCAACCAGGTGGTGCGGCTGATCGCGGGGGCGCTCGATGCCGAGGTTTGCTCGATCTACCTGAAGCGCGACGGCCAGCTCGAATTGTTCGCAACCCGGGGCTTGGCGCAGGAAGCGGTGCACGTCACGCGTCTGGGGGTGGGCGAGGGCCTCGTCGGATCGATCGCCGAGAATCGCGAGCCGCTCAATCTGGCCGAAGCACGCGCGCATCCGGACTTCGTGTACCGGCCCGAAACCGGCGAGGACCTTTTCCGCAGCTTTGCCGGCGTGCCGATCATCCGCTCCGAAGCGGCGATCGGCGTGCTGTGCGTGCAGCATCTGGACGACCGCCAGTTCGACGATATCGAGATGGAGGCGCTCGCCACGGTCGCGATGGTGCTCTCCGAGCTGATCGCGGGGGCAGAATTGGTCGATCAGGTGTCGATCGCTGCCGACCTGGCGCGCAGGCAGGGACCGCAGCGGTTGACGGGAACCAGGCTGGTTCTTGGCCTCGCGCGCGGCCGGGCGGTGCACCACCAGCCGCGCGTGGTGATCGAGCACACCATCGCTGAAGATGTGGATGTCGAGCGGCAACGGCTCGAGAGTGCGTTTGCCGAGCTGGGGCGGCAGATCGAGCGGATGCAGGGGCAGGCCGAATTCGCCGGGCCGGGCGATCACGGCGATATCCTCGAAACCTACCGCCTGTTCGCGATCGACGAGGGCTGGCGTCGGCGAATCCTCGAAGCGATCGACAGCGGCCTGACCGCCGAGGCGGCGATCGAGCAGGTCCAGCAACGTACGCGCGCGCGCATGCGGCGCATGGACGACATCTTCTTTCGCGAACGGCTGCACGATCTGGACGATCTGGCCAACCGGCTGATGCGCATCGTCGCGGGCAAGATCGGCACCGCCGCGCAGGCGGGGTTGAGCGAGGATACGATCCTGCTGGCGCGCAATCTGGGTCCCGCCGAGTTCCTCGAATATGATCGGCGGCATCTGAAGGGCGTCGTGCTGGAGGAGGGCAGCCAGACCGCGCACGTCATCATCATCGCGCGCGCGGTCGGCGTTCCGGTGCTGGGTCGCGTCGCCAATCTGCGGGGCGTGATTGCGGAGGGCGATCCGTTGCTGCTCGATGTTGCCAATGCGTGCGTTCACGTGCGGCCGACTCCGCCCGTCGTCAAACAATTCCAGTCGGTCTCCGCGCTGCGTGCGAAGAAACAGCGGCAATATGAGAAGACCCGCCTGCTGCCCGCCGTGAGTACCGACGGCGTGCGCATCGCATTGCAAATCAATGCCGGACTGGCGGACGATGCGAACGCGCTCGATATCACCAACGCCGATGGCATCGGGCTTTTCCGGACCGAGTTCCAGTTTCTCGTGTCCGCAACGCTGCCCCGACGCGAGCGGCAGACGAGGCTGTACAAAACCATTCTCGATGCAGCGGACGAACGACCCGTCGTATTCCGCTCGGTCGATATCGGCGGCGACAAGGCGGTCCCCTATCTGCAGGAAGCCGACGACGACAATCCGGCGATGGGATGGCGCGCGCTGCGCCTGTCGCTCGAGCGGGTGGGATTGCTCAAGATCCAGGCGCGTGCGCTGCTCGACGCGGCAGCCGGACGCGAGCTGAACCTCATGTTCCCGATGGTCAGCGAAGCGTGGGAGTTCCGGCGCGCCAAGGCGATCGTCGAAGAACAGCGGCTGCGGGCGGTGGCCGCAGGGCGACCGGTGCCCAAGACGATCCGCTACGGCGCGATGCTCGAAGTGCCCGCACTGGCGGAAATGCTCGACCTGTTCCTGCCGGAGATCGACTTTCTGTCGATCGGAACCAACGATCTGCTGCAATTCCTGTTTGCGGCGGATCGGGGCAATCCCAAGCTGGCGGACCGGTACGATTGGCTTTCCCCCGCAGTCCTGCGTTTTCTCGCGCGCGTCGTAATGATGTGCGATCGCTTCGAGACGCCCGTCACCGTTTGCGGCGAGATGGGCGGACGACCGCTCGAATCGCTCGCGCTGATGGCGATCGGGATCGAGCGGCTTTCGATCACCCCCGCCGCCGTCGGTCCGATCAAGGCGATGGTCCGATCCGCAGCGATCCTTCCGCTCCGCGCGATCATGACGGAATGGCTGGCGCAGGGGCGCGAAAATATCCGCGATCTTCTGCAAGCGCGGGCGACCGGGCTGGGGGTTGTTTTCGATTAGGCCTGGAAGGATTGGCGTGGATTCAGACGAGTTCATCGAGCGATTGCAGGTGGTTGCCGAGGAACATCGCGATCTTGACGTGGCGATCGCCGCGCTGGCGCGCGATCCGGCGCACGATCAGGTCCAACTGGCGCGTTTGAAAAAACGCAAATTGCGGTTGCGCGACGAGATGGCGGCACTGAAGGACGCGATCGAGCCGGATATTATTGCCTGAGCCATAAATCGCAGCCCACGCGGCCGTTATCGTTCACGCGGGGCCGTGGTGCGCCTGCTCTACCAGCGAGGCTTACGATGTGGCAAAGAGCGCGGATGGAGGCAAACGATAGTCCGGTGACGGTGCACCGCACGGTGGTCGAGGCGCTGACCATCGATGCGATGGTGCTTGCCGACGAGATCGAGAGCTATTTCGGCGGAGACAAGCTCGAAGCGGCGCTGCCCGCGATGGATGCAGCGCGACAGGGCGCGGTGGCGCGCGTAGGGCTGAAGGCGGCAACGCGGATCAATCGTCTGGTCGAGTGGCTGGTCCAGAGCGAGATGTCGGCGCTGAAGCCACCCGAGTCGGTCGTTCCGGCCGAGCCGCTGTGGACCGAGGACGATGCACGCCGCCTGCCACCGACCGCGCGGGCGCTGGCCGAGGCGACGACCGATCTGTTCGAGCGCGCCGGGCGGATGCACGATCCCGCGCTGGGCGTGCCGATGGTCAGCCCCGCGCGCGCGCTCCAGGACCGGATCGCAGCCGAAATGGGTCTGCGCCGCGCGTAGGCGCGGGTTTAGGATCCGGCATCAGGATTCGCGCACCAGCGCGCGCACCGCGCCCAGCCACGCGGCGTCCGCGATGACGATCTGGCGCGCACCGGGCATCAACGGCAGGATGTGGAGCTTCGTCCCCTCCACCGCCGCGAGGCGCCCGAAGGCGAAGCGGCCGACGCCGCGCGGTGCGAGCACGTCCCGGTTGAGCGCGTCCGCGAACCGCTCCGGCGCAAACCTCGCGAGCCACAACACATCGCCCGCGCGGTAATCGCCTTGGCCCGCCTCCACCTTGAGCGCGAGATCGCCGGGTGCGGGGGTGGGCGGCGCAAGCGTGGTCGAAACGGTGGGAGCAAGCGGACTTTGAGCGCCAAGAATCGCCACCAGCGGCAGATCGGCACGACCGGGTAGCGTCACCAGATCGCTCGGCGGTGCATCCAGCGCGGCAGCGATCCGGTTGAGCCAGCCAACCGATACGGTGCGCATTCCCGTTTCCAGCCGCCCGATCGTCTGCGCGGTGGTGGGTGGCGAGCAGCGCTCGGCGACTTCGGCGAGCGTGAGGCCACGCTGTTTGCGGACCTCGCGGATACGGGTGTGCATGGGAAGAGGGCCTCCTGCGAGAAAATATCGTACCGTTAAGGTTATTTGCTTGTCCTACAGCCGCGTGCGCATGGCAAGCCCGCCTCCGCTTTTAACTTGAAGGACGAGCGATGCGCACGACGACCGCGACCGCCGGGCAGGATCTGCCCAACCGTGTGCTGGTGGAGCATGGCCGCTCGGGCAAAACCCGGGTGATGGCAAATCAGGCCGAAAGCCCGCTCGCGTGGCTGGTTCGGCGCGGCAAGATCAGCCTGCGCCAGTTTGCGGCGGGCGAACGACTGCGCAGCGATTACCAGCTGGCGGGCACGGGGCCACGCATGACGATGCGCTGGGACGCCGCGCCGACCGCGAAGGGCGCGCGCGGCGCACCCGAGGCGGCGGATCCGTCGAGCGCCCAGATCGCCGCCAAGAAGCGCTTCGAGGGCGCGGTGGCGGCGGCGGGGCCCGGACTGTCGGATGTGCTGTGGCGCACCGTGTGCAACGGCGATGGCCTCGAACTGGTCGAGCGCGACATGGCCTGGCCGGTCAGGTCTGGCAAAGTGGTGCTGGCGCTGGCGCTAGACCGGGTGGCGGGATTTTACGGGGTGTGATTGGAATCGGTCGTATAGAGGGGTAGGCAGAACGGCGGCGGGCGCGGACGTCCCGATCGAGCGCTTGCCCCCCACGCCGCACCCCCCTATCCCGGCCGCATGATCGCCCGTGTCACCATCGTCCTCAAGCCCGGGGTGCTCGATCCGCAGGGGCGTGCCATTCATCATGCGCTCGAGGGGCTCGGCTTTGCGGGCGTGAACGCGGTGCGGCAGGGCAAGACGATCGAGCTCGATCTGGCCGACACCGATGCCGAGGGCGCGCACGCGCGGGTGGATGCGATGTGTCGCCAGCTGCTCGCCAATACGGTGATCGAGGCATACGGAATCGAGATCGCATGAAGGCGGCGGTGATCGTCTTTCCCGGCTCGAACTGCGACCGCGATGTGGCCGTCGCGCTGCGTGCGGCCGGGGCGACCGTCACGATGGCGTGGCATGCCGAGGCCGAGCTCGCAGCTCAGGACCTGATCGTGTTGCCCGGGGGCTTTGCGCATGGCGATTATCTGCGCTGCGGCGCAATGGCGGCGCGTGCGCCCGCGATGGCGGCGGTGCGCGCGCACGCCGAGCGCGGCGGGCTGGTGCTCGGGCTGTGCAACGGCTTCCAGGTTCTGACCGAGGCGGGGCTGCTGCCGGGCGCGCTGCTGCGCAATGCGGGCCTCGCCTATGTCTGCCGAGACGTCGGCATCAGGGCGGAAAATGTGGATACCCCCTTCACCCGCGCCTACGCGCCGGGCGAGCAGGTCCGCATTCCCGTCGGCCACCACGACGGCAATTATTTCGCGGACGAGGCCACGCTCGAACGCCTCGACGGCGAGGGGCGCGTGGCGTTCCGCTATGCCCATGGCGACAACCCCAACGGTTCGGCGCACGACATCGCGGGCGTGCTGAACGCGGGCGGCAACGTGCTCGGCATGATGCCCCACCCCGAGCGGCTGAGCGATCCCGCGCATGGCGGAACCGACGGGCGGCGGCTGTTCGAGGGATTGATGCGGGCGAGTTGACGGGTTATGTTGCCCTTGTTGCAACAAAGGCATCCTCTATGGCCGCGCTGTCGATCCGCCAACTCAACGACAATCTGTCCGCCGCGATCGCCCGCGCCGAAGCGGGCGAGGTGATCACGGTGACCCGACACGGCCGCCCGGTGGTGGAACTGCGCGCGAGATCCGTGAACAGAACGGACGATCCCGTCTGGCGTGAGGCGTATGCGCGCATGATGCTGATCATGGAGGATAGCGTCGATTTCGGTGGACCTGCGACCTACGAGGAACGAACCGGCCGGTGACCGCGCTCGATACCAATATTTTCATCTATGCGATCGATCGGGCCGACCCGGGTCGGCTGGCGCAGGCGATTGCGCTGATCGGGCGGTGCGCCAGTGCGAACGCCGGGATTGTTCCGCTCCAGGTGATGGCCGAGTTCTTCAACGCGTGTCGGAAGCGCCGCAAACTCTCCCCACCGGAAGCGCGGCGACGTGTCGATGCGTGGCGCGCCGTGTTTCAGGTCGATCCGACTTCCCCGGACGACCTGATCGCTGCGAGCAGGACGAGCGAACGGTTCGATCTGCAATATTTCGACGCGCTGATTTGCGAGATCGCGCGCGCAGCGGGCGCAACGCTGCTGCTTTCCGAAGACATGCAGGACGGCCTGAACCTCGGCGGCCTTACCGTACTCAACC
>JBBQJX010000092.1:0-6998 GCA_038326295.1 Sphingomonadales bacterium | reverse complement strand
ATCATGCACATTGCTCGTCAAAGTAGCAAACGTTACCACCCCCGTGTGACTACCCTCGCCCTCATCGTCGCCGGCGGACGCGGCTCGCGCGCGGGTGAGGGGCTGCCCAAACAGTATCGCGCGCTTGGCGGCGAGCCGGTGATCCGCCGCACGATCCGCGCGTTCCTGCGCCACCCGGGCATCGACATCGTGCGCTGCGTCATCCACCCCGACGACCGCGCCCTCTATGCGGCGGCCGCGCATGGATGGCCGCTGGCCGAACCCGCGATGGGGCGGCCGACGCGCCAGGGATCGGTACGCGCGGGGCTCGATGCGTCGCCCGGCACCACGCGCGTGCTGATCCACGATGCCGCGCGTCCGATGGTGCCGCACGACATGATCGACCGCGTGTTGGGGGCGCTCGACAGCGGCGCGGAGGGCGCGTGCCCGGTGCTGCCGGTGGTCGATACGCTGGTGCGCGGCGACGGCGCCGGGGTGGAGCGCGCGAACCTCCACCGCGTCCAGACGCCGCAGGGTTTCGATTACGAGGCCATCCTTGCGTCTCACCGGGCTGCGCCGAGCGATGCCGCGACCGACGATGCGGGCCTCGCGCGCGCGGCGGGGCTGGCGGTTGCGCTTGTTCGCGGCGATGAGCGCGCGATGAAACTGACCGATGCCGAGGATTTCGCGCGCGCCGAGGCGTTGCTGGCGGCGGGATATGTGCTGCGTGTGGGTACAGGCTTCGACGTGCACCGCTTCGGGCCGGGGGACCATGTGATGATCTGCGGCCTGACCATCCCGCATACCCACGGCGTCATCGCGCACTCGGACGGGGATGTGGGCCTGCACGCGCTGACCGATGCACTGCTTGGGGCGGCGGCGCTGGGCGATATCGGCCAGCATTTCCCGCCGAGCGATATGCGCTGGGCGGGCGCGGCCTCGGACCAATTTCTTGCCCACGCGGCCGCGCTCATTCGCGATCAGGGCGGCATCATCGATCACGTCGACATCACCATCATCGCCGAACGCCCCAAGATCGGCCCGCACCGCGCGGCGATGCAGGCGTGGGTGGCTGAGATTCTAGTCCTTGGCGCGGGAGCAGTCAGCGTGAAGGCGACCACCACCGAAGGGCTGGGCTTCACCGGGCGCGGCGAAGGGATCGCGGCGCAGGCGGTGGCGAGCATCCGAATGCCCGCTCAAACGTATTGAGACGCATGCGCCGCACCGTCCTCCTTGCCGCCGCTGCCCTCGCGATGGCCATCCAGCCCGCGGCGGCGCAGCTGCCCTGCCTCGATGCCGCAACCACGCGCGCCGCCGCCGATCTGGCACTGCCTGCGCTGATGACGGCGGTTTCGGACAAGTGCGGTGGCGAATACGCGGCTTATGCGCCCACCATCGCCGCCAATCGCGGTGCGCTCGCGGGGCGCTTCCAGCGCAATGCCGATGCTGCGTGGCCGGTGGTGCGCGATTGGGTGCTGCGCAGCCATGATCCGCGCCTCGATCAGGCGCGCCGCGAACTGGCGCGCAACGAGAATTTCGCACGCGCGATCGTCACCGCCTATCTCTCGACCGAGGTCGGCGGGAAACTCGACGCGCGCAGTTGCGCGGCGGTGGAAACGGTGATGCGAGCGGTGCTTCCGTTGAGCAATTATCAGATCGGCGAGATCGGCGCGGCGATGGTGCGCCTCGCGCTGCTGGATCGGCGCGTGGCGGACGCGGGGGTGAACGCATGTCCGCCCGGCCCGCCGCCGCGATGATCGACGACGAGGTCCGCGCCCGCGCCCGCGCCGTGGTCGCCGCCAACATCGCGCGCGGGTTTACCGTGGCGCTTGCGGAGAGCTGCACCGGTGGGCTGGTTTGCGCCGCACTGACCGACGTGGCGGGATCGTCCGCAATGTTCGATCGAGGCTTTGTCACCTACTCGAACGACGCCAAGCACGACCTGCTCGGCGTCGCGCGCGATGTGACCGACACGTTTGGCGCGGCCTCGATCGCGTGCGCGTGGGCAATGGCGCAGGGCGCGCTCGAGCGCAGCACCGCCGATGTCGCGGTGGCGATCACCGGTATCGCAGGCCCGGATGGCGGGACGGCGAAGAAGCCCGTGGGTACCGTGCTGTTCGCGCGCGCGCGGCGGGGCGCGCCGGCGGACGAGGTGGTGGCGGACCGCAAGGATTTCGGCGATCTGGGGCGCGCGGAAATCCGGCGTCAGGCGGTGATCTGCGCCTTGGAGCTGCTGATGCCCGTGGGCGAGGGCGAGGACTGCGTGCCCGCCGAGTAAAGCCGCGCGGCGCGCTTTTCGAAGGCGCCCACCATGGTGCGGAACGCCTCGTTGAAAACGGTGCCCGCGATACGCTCGAACATCTTGTTCCTGAACTCGAACTCGACCAGGAAATCGATCGTGGTGCCACCGCCCTCGGCGGCCGTGAAGCGCCATTCGTTGCGTAGATACTTCAGCGGCCCGTCCACATACTCCACATGGATCGCATCGGGCCGTTCCAGGCGTACCTGGCTGGTGAACTTCTCGCGCAGCAGCTGGAAGCCTACCACCATGTCGGCGGTCAGCGCGTCGGCCGAGCGCGCGGTGACGCGCGCGGCGATCACCCATGGCAGGAATTCGGCGTAGTGGCCGACATCGGCCACAAGGTCGAACAATTGCTCGGGAGTATAGCGCAGGCGGCGGGATTCGCGGTGGGTGGGCATGGTCAGGCCGCCAGCTTCGCCAGTCGGGCCGCCTTGAGCGCTTCGAAATCGTCGCCGGCATGGTAGCTCGAACGCGTCAACGGCGAGGCTGCGGCGAGCAGGAAGCCCTTCGCGCGTGCCATCGTGGCGTAGGCGCGAAACGCATCGGGCGTCACAAACTCGGCCACCTTGGCATGGCGCGGCGTGGGTTGCAGATACTGGCCCATAGTGAGGAAATCGATGTCGGCTGAACGCATGTCGTCCATCACCTGATGCACCTCCATTCGCCCCTCGCCCAGCCCCACCATCACGCCCGATTTGGTGAAGATCGTCGGATCGAGCCGCTTCACCTGCTCGAGCAATCGCAGCGAATGATAATAGCGCGCACCCGGACGGATCGTCGGATACAGGCGCGGCACCGTCTCCAGATTGTGATTATAAACGTCCGGCCGCGCCGCCACGATCGTCTCCACGGCTATTGCAGCCTTGTTACGGAAATCGGGCGTCAGGATTTCAATCGTGGTCCGGGGTGCATGACGCCGCAGCTCCTCGATCACGCGCACGAACTGGCGCGCACCCCCATCGGGCAGATCGTCCCGATCGACGCTCGTCACCACGATGTGCTTCAGCCCCAGCGCGCCCGCAGCTTCCGCCACATGCCCCGGCTCAAGCGGATCGACCGCGCGCGGCATGCCCATCTTGACGTTGCAGAAGGCGCAGGCGCGCGTGCAGGTATCGCCCAGGATCATAACGGTCGCGTGCTTCTGCGTCCAGCATTCGCCGATATTGGGACAGGCGGCTTCCTCGCACACCGTCGTCAGGCCGAGCGACCGCATGAGCCGCCTGGTTTCGCCGAACCCCACCGAAGTCGGCGCTTTCACGCGCAGCCAGTCGGGCTTGCGCGCGCGGGAAACGGGATCGGGGAGGCTCGCCATCCGTGTTACATAGCCATCCTGTGGTTCCCCCGCCACCGTGCGCCCGATGCGGCGCTTGCTCACGCCGTCGACGTCCAATACGGCACTGTCATGCTGAGCCCGGCACTAATTGCAGGTTACCGCCGCTTCCGGGACGGGGCCTATTCCGAGCAGCGCGCGAATTACGATGCGCTGGCGCAGGGCCAGTCTCCCGCCACGATGGTGGTCAGCTGCGCCGACAGTCGCGTCGATCCCGATACCGTCTTCGATGCCGCGCCCGGCGAGCTGTTCGTGGTACGCAACGTCGCCAATCTCGTGCCGCCATACGAGACGGACGGCGGCTATCACGGCGTTTCGAGCGCGATCGAGTTTGCGGTCCTGGGCCTGAAGGTCTCGACGATCTTGGTAATGGGCCACGGCGCGTGCGGTGGCATATCCGCGGCGCTGCACGGGCACGATCTGGTGCCTGCGCATGCGAGCTTCATCACCCAGTGGATGCAGATCGTGCGCCCCGCACGCGATGCGGTGGCGGCGCAGGCCGCCGCCGATCCCGCGCTCGATGCGCAGCGGGCGCTCGAGCTGGCGGCGATCCGGGTGAGCCTCGGCAACCTGCGCGGCTTCCCGTTTGTGGCGGAAGCGGAGCGCGCAGGGCGGCTGACGCTTGCTGGCGCGCATTACAGCATCGCCAGCGGTACGCTCGAAGTGCTGGAAGGTACGGAATTCGCGGCCGCCTGATCCATCCAGAGGCAGCCCAACTTGCGGGATGACTGCCGCGATCAAATATGCAGCGCCCGCCCATAAGCGTCCAGCACGCTCTCGTGCATCATTTCGCTTAGCGTCGGGTGCGGGAAGATGGTCTGCATCAACTGCTCCTCGGTGGTTTCGAGCTGGCGGGCGATGGCGTAGCCCTGGATCAGTTCGGTCACTTCGGCACCGACCATATGCGCGCCCAGCAGCGCACCGGTGTCGGCATCGAATACCGTCTTCACCAGTCCCTCCGCCTCGCCCAGCGCAATGGCCTTGCCGTTGCCGATGAACGGGAAGCGCCCGACCTTGACCTTGTAGCCCGCTGCCAGCGCCGCCGCCTCGGTCAGCCCCACGCTCGCTACCTGGGGGCGCGAGTAGGTGCAGCCGGGAATGTTGGACTTGTCCATCGGGTGCGCGTGGGCGGCGTCGGCGATGGCTTCCACCGCGACCACACCTTCGTGCGAAGCCTTGTGCGCCAGCCATGGCGGCCCCGTCACGTCGCCGATCGCCCACAGGCCCGGCACATTGGTGCGGCCGTATGCATCGGTCAGGATATGGCCGCGTTCGGTTTTGACGCCCAGCGCCTCCAGCCCGATATCTTCGCTGTTGGGCGCGATGCCGATCGCCAGGATCACGCGATCGAACAGCTCCTCGCTCGTCTTGTCCCCCGCCTTGATCCGCGCACGCACGCCCTCGCCCTCGGGGGTGAGCGCCTCGACCGATGCGCCGGTCAGGATCGCCATGCCCTGCTTCACGAGCGCCTTGCCCATGAAGCCGCTGATGTCGGCATCCTCCACGGGCAGCACGCGGTCGAGCATCTCCACAACCGTAACTTTGCTCCCCAAGTCACTGAAGAAACTGGCGAATTCGATTCCGATTGCCCCAGACCCGATCACCAGCAACTTGTGCGGGATCAGTTCGGGCACCATCGCATGGCGGTACGTCCAGATGCGGTCCCCGTCCGCCTTCAGATGCGGCAGCTCGCGCGCGCGCGCGCCGGTTGCGACGATGACATTCTTCGCCGACAGCTCGCGCACCCCCGCCTTGCCCGTGACCGAAAGCGTCGTCGCCCCCGTCAGCGTGCCCGCGCCCTCGACCACAGTAATTTTGTGCTTCTTCATCAGGAACGTCACACCCTGATTGAGCTGTTTGGCGATCCCGCGCGAGCGTTTGACCACCGCAGGCAGATCGACGCCCACCCGCTCAGCCTTCAGCCCATAGGCGGCGGCATGTTCCATATAATGGTGAATTTCGGCGGTGCGCAGTAGCGCCTTGGTAGGAATGCAACCCCAATTCAGACAGATGCCGCCCAGCAGCTCACGCTCCACAATAACCACTTTGAGTCCGAGCTGGGAAGCACGGATCGCCGCCACGTAGCCGCCGGGACCCGAGCCCAGGATTGCGAGATCATATTGTTCGGCCACGAGCGAAGTCTCCACCACGATGCGAGCCTCCGCGCTAATCGCCCGCGCGCATTCCGGCAACGCGGCTTGACACGCGCGCCTGCGCCCGGCGCATGAGTGGCATGGCAGACAAGCTCCGCATCGCCATCCTCGGCGCGTCCGGCTACACCGGCGCGGACCTCGTGCGCCTCGCGCTCGGACACCCGATGATCGAGATTGCGGCATTGGCGGCCGGTGCGCGTGCAGGCGCGGCGATGGCCGAGGTATGGCCGCATCTCGCGCCTTACCCCCTGCCCCCGATCACCACGGCGGACGCGATCGACTGGTCCCGCATCGACTATGTCTTCGGCTGTCTGCCGCACGGCGCGTCGGCCGAGCTGCTGAGCCGCATCGACCGCCCGCGCATCATCGATCTTTCGGCGGACTTCAGGTTACGCAACGCAACGGACTACGCCGAGTGGTACGCACGGGATCATCCTGCGGTTACACTTCTGCCGGGCGCGGTCTATGGATTGAGCGAATTCGCCCGTTCCGCTCTGCCCTCGGCCCGCCTCGTCGCCTGCCCAGGCTGCTACCCGACGGCCGCCCTGCTCGCGCTGCTCCCCGTTGCGCAGCTGATCGATCCCGCGCGCGTGACAATCAATGCGCTCTCGGGAGTATCGGGAGCGGGCCGCGCGGCGAAGGAGGCCAATCTGTTCGCCGAAATCGGCGAGAGCGCGGCCGCCTACTCGGTCGGCCGTCACCGTCACATGCCCGAGATCGAGCAGGAACTCTCGTTGGCGACGGGCGCTGCCGCGACCGTCAGCTTCACCCCCCACCTCGTCCCCATGGCGCGAGGCGAGCTATTGACCATCATCGTCGAGGGCGCGCCCGCCGCCGACCTGCGCGCCGCTCTCGCCGCGCGCTATGCGGACGAACCCTTCGTCCACCTCCTGCCCGAGGGCGTCGCGCCATCGACGCGCATGGTGCGCGGCTCGAATCACTGCGTGCTGAACGTCTTTGCCGACCGCGTCCCCGGCCGTGCGATCCTGATCAGCGCGATCGACAATCTGGTGAAAGGCAGCAGCGGCCAGGCAATCCAGAACATGAACCTGATGGCGGGCCTGCCCGAAACGATGGGGCTGGAGCAGGTGGCGCTGTTTCCGTGATCCACGCCTTCAACGGCCACACGCCGCGCCTCGCGCCGGACGCCTTCATCGCCCCCGGCGCACGGATCGTCGGCGACGTTGAGATCGGCCCCGGCGCATCGGTCTGGTACAATTGCGTGCTGCGCGGC
>JBBQJX010000091.1:0-7113 GCA_038326295.1 Sphingomonadales bacterium | reverse complement strand
GATCGCGGTTCCACGATCCGTGCTGCCCCACGAACGCGCCGCCGCGATACTCGGCCGGAAGCGCCGCCGCGCCGTCGGCGAACGTCAACCCGAGCGAGGCGGTATGCGGGCCCAGCGCATAATCGGGTGCAATCGCGCGCGCCACCAGCGCCGGATCCTGCGGCTTCACCCTCGTGTCCACATGCTGCCCGTAATAGCTGAACGGCCATCCGTAGAACCCGCCCGGCTTCACGCTCGTCATGTAATCGGGCACCAGGTCCGATCCGATCTCGTCGCGCTCGTTCACCACCGTCCACAGCGCACCGCTCGCCCGGTTCCAGCCCATGCCGTTGGGATTGCGCAAGCCGCCCGCGAACACGCGGTGCGCGCCGCTCGCCGGATCGACCTCCCAGATCGCCGCACGGCCCGCTTCCGCCGCCAGCCCGCGTTCGGCCACGTTGCTGTTCGATCCCACCGTCACGTACAGCTTCGATCCATCGGGGCTGGCCAGAATATTCTTCGTCCAGTGATGATTGATCGGCCCGCCGGGCAGATCGACCAGCTTGCGCCCTGGCTCTGCAATTTGCGTCGCGCCTGCAGTATAGGGAAACACCAGCACCGCATCCGTATCCGCCACGTACAGCGTGTTCCCGACCAGCGTCATCCCGAAAGGCGAATTCAGACCGCTCAGGAATACCGTGCGCAAATCCGCCACGCCGTCGCCGTTGCTGTCGCGCAACAGCGTGATACGGTTGGGAGAGGGAACTTTCGCGCCCGCGATCCCCATGATCCTGCCCTGCACCCACCCTCTGATCCCCTTGCCATCCTCGGGCTTGGGCGGCTCGTTGGTCTCGGCGACCAGCACATCGCCATTGGGCAGCACCAGCAGCCAGCGCGGATGCACCAGCCCGCGCGCGAATGCCTGCACGCGCAGGCCCGGCGCGGCCACCGGCATCGCATTCGCCGCCCAGCCGACCGCGGGCGCGATCTTCACCGTCGGGATCAGATCGTGTTTGGGCGCGGGCAGCCCCGGGTTCGGCCCGGTGCCTGCCAGCACGGCCAGGTTCGCAGTATCGCCGCACGCGCTGAGCGCGCCGCACAGGAGGAGGGGGAAAAGGGCGCTCAAACGCATCGGGCAGGCTCCGCAGCAAAGCTCGTGTCACGCAAGCGCACGATCCCGCCGCGCGTTCCCGATTGCGCCCCAATTCGGCCGCTTTGCGCGTTCATGTCGCGCAGCATGGCTTCGATCCCGCTCGAACATGCAACCCAAACCGCCCACCCCCGCACCGAGGCGCGCCTGTGGATGGCGCTGACGCTTGCGGGCATTCTGATCGCCTGCCTTGCCGCCGCGCTGCTGTTGCCGCTGCGACTTCTCGTCTCCGAAGAGTAGCCCTCCCGCCGCTGCTGCCAATGCGCTACCGGGCGGATGCACACCGGAGATCGCCATGCTCAAATTCGCCACCGGCCAGCAGCAGCGCAGCGAGGACGGTCGCCTCGTCACCGGCTGCGGCACCTATACCGACGATGTGCAACTCGCGGGCATGGCCTATGCGGTCACGGTGCGCTCGCCTTACGGCCATGCACGCATTCGCTCCATCGATACCGCCGATGCCGCCGCGATGCCCGGTGTGCTCCTGATCCTGACCGCCGCCGATGTCGCGCATCTGAAAGCAATGCCCGCGATGATGATGGGCAAGCTCGCTACCCCGCGCCCCGTTCTGGCGGACACGCAGGTGCGGTTCGTCGGCGATCCCGTCGCCTTCGTCATCGCCGAAACCCGCGAGGCGGCGCGCGCCGCCGCCGAGGCGGTGATGGTCGATTACGAAGACCTCCCCGCGCTCGCCACGATCGAGGAGGCGATCGCGCCTGGTGCCCCGACGCTGTGGCCGCACGCGCCCGGCAACACGCTCTTCGCATGGGAAGTCGGGGACGAGGCCGCCACCGTCGCGGCCATCCGCGACGCCCCGCAGGTCACCCGGTTGCGCATCGTCCAGAACCGCATCGCGCCGACCTCGATGGAAGTCCGCGCCGCCGTTGCCGAGCCGGCCGGGGACGGGCGCTTCACGCTGCATGTTGGCAGCCAGGGCGTGACCGGCATGCGCGGTGCGCTCGCCGGCGTGCTCGGCGTCGCGCCGGAGAGGCTGCGGCTGATCACGAAAGACGTCGGCGGCGGCTTCGGCATGAAGGGCTTCATCTACCCCGAATATGCGCTCGTGATCGAAGCCGCGCGCCGTCTGAATCGCCCCGTCAAATGGACCGGCGAGCGGGGCGATGCATTCCAGACCGACACGCACGGCCGCGACATGATCTCGCACGCCGCTCTCGCGACCGACCGCGATGGCCGCATTCTGGGCCTGCAGGTTGAGACCTGGTCCAACCTGGGTGCATACCAGTCGGAGTTCGGGGCTGCGATCCAGACCTGGGCCGGGGGGCGGATCATGGGCGGCGTCTACCGCGTACCTGCCATACACAACCGCGTCCACGGCACCGTCACCAACACCGCGCCCGTCGATGCCTATCGCGGCGCGGGCCGTCCCGAGAGCGCCTATGTGATCGAACGCCTGATCGAGGCCGCCGCGCGCGCGCTCGGTCTTGGCGTCGATGAAATCCGCCGCCGCAACCTGCTTACGCCGGCCGAACTGCCGCACGATAACCGGATTGGCCTCACCTTCGATGTCGGCGATTTCCCCCGCCTGCTGGATCGCGCGCTCGAAGAGGCCGATTGGACCGGCTTCCTTGCGCGCCGTGCCGCCGCAGCCGCCAGAGGCCTGCGGTATGGACGCGGTATCGCCTATTACGTCGAGATGGCGGGCGGCGGTTCGACGGAGGAATTCGCCGACGTCCGCGTACTCGCCGATGGCACGATCGAAGCTGCGATCGGCACGCAATCAAACGGCCAGGGGCACGAGACCGCTTATGCGCGCCTGATCGCGGACAAGCTCGGCATCGCGCCCGCGCACGTCCGCATCGTCCAGGGCGATACCGACCGGATGGAGGTCGGCCACGGCACCGGCGGCTCGCGCAGCCTGGCGTGGGGCGGCGGCGCGGCGTGGGTGGCGTCGGACGAATTGATCGCCCGGGGCAGGGGCCTCGCCGCCGAACTGCTGGGCGTGGAGGACGCGCATTACGAAGCGGGCTTGTTCCGCGCGAGCGCCACCAATGCAACGCTGAGCTGGGGCGAACTCGCCTCCGCGCGCCCCGGCGCCCTCGATGGCCGCGCCCGCTATGCGCCGGACAAGCCGACGCCCACCTTCCCCAATGGCTGCCACATCGCCGAAGTCTCGCTCGATCCGAAGACCGGACATGTGACTGTCGAGCGCTACACCGTGGTCGACGATTTCGGCGTGCTGCTCAATCCCGAACTGGTGGTCGGCCAGATCCACGGCGGCGTCGCGCAGGGGCTGGGGCAGGTGCTGCTGGAGAATGTGGTTTATGCCGACGGCGCCCAGCTCGTGACGGGCAGCTTCATGGACTACGGCATCCCGCGCGCCGAGGACATGCCGCCGGCAATCGGCTTCGATGTGTCGGGCACGCCCTCGCCCACCAACCCGATGGGCGTGAAAGGCTGCGGCGAGGCGGGAACGATCGGCGCGCTCCCCTCGCTGATGAACGCAATCATCGACGCGCTGGACGGGCAGCAGGTGGAAATGCCCGCGACGCCGGAGAAGCTTTGGCGCGCGTGCGAGGGGTTGAGGGTGGCGGCGTGAGGGAGACTATCGCGTGGATATGACGATGTTTTCGGCGTTGGTCTCTTCGTTCAAGACAGCTACCGACTTAACGAAGCTCGCCGTCGATGTTCGAGATCAAGCGAAGCTGCAAGCTACGATGATCGAGCTTCAGGGGGCAATTTTGTCCGCGCAGAATGCAGCTTTTGCCCTGCAGGTTGCTTTGGGTGCAAGTGCCGAGCAATTGAAAGCCGCCGAGAAGGAAATTGACCGATTCAAAAACTGGACGAAAGAAAAAGAACGTTATCGTCTGACACAGTATCCAGCCGGCACCTACGCATACGAGCTTAAGCCTGACAGGGCGAATGATGAACCAATTCACCGATTATGTTCGACATGCTTTCAACATGAGCGGAAGTCTTTCTTGCATACCAAAAGGAAACATGAGCACGGAGAGTGCGCCGAATGCTTGGTTTGCAAAACCGAATTGCAGATTATTCCTTGGTCTACGCCGATAATGACGGTAGGGGCACGTGATTACGATCCATATAATCGATTTTAACCGATCTGTTCATGTCCCCCAAACATCTCCTCCGCCGTAATCGTCACCTTCGGCTCCGCCAGTTCCAGCGCCGCGCCCACCGGATGCCGCCACACTCGCCAGCTATCGGCATCGAGCCGCTCGTAAGTTTCGAACGTCTGCCCGACCGGATCGATCAGCACGATCAGTCGTACCGACTCGATCTCGCGGTACCGCGCCACCTTGTCGCCGCGATCGTAATAGGCGGTCGAGGGCGATAGCACCTCGAACACCACTACCGGATGCTCGAAGGCTTTGGTCTTGACGGGATCGCGCTCCAGATCGCGCGAATCGCAATAGATCGCGACATCGGGATAACGGATATTGTCCTCGCCTACCGAAAGCCCGGTGTCGGAGTTGAACGGGCGACATCCCGTGCCGCGCAACTTGCTCCTCAGCGCGATGTAGATGTTCCCCGCCACATCCGCGTGCCGGATCGATCCGCCGGACATGTTGCGCGGTTCGCCGTCGACCAGCTCCCACTTGCCCTCGACGCCTTCATATTTCTCGAGGAATTCCTCGGCGGTCATGTGTCGAGTTTTGCGTGCCAGCATGCCTTCCCCTACCACGCCACACCATCGGCTGCGAGGCCCACGGATGCGCGCCCTGGCCCACCCGCGCCGCCACCACCCGGCCCGCGCCCGCGAGCCACACCGCGACCGCGCCCGTCCGCTCCAGCGCGCGCGCATCGAGCTTCGCCCATGCGGGCGCGCACCAGCCGGGCAGCCGCCGCTCGCTCACCACCACGTCGGCGGCGCGGCATTGCGGCTCCATGTCGGCGCGCGGGATGATGCGCTTCGAGCGCGTCGCGAGCACGCGCCACACCCGCCCGCCGCGCTTGAGCAGCAGCACGCACGCATCGTCCCCGCACGATGCGCCGCCCACCTCGTCGAGCGGCAACGTGTGCTCGGTCCCCGCATAATCGCCCCAGACGCCCCGGATGAACGCGCCCGCGTGCGGCCGCAGCATCGCCACCGCGCCATCGGCGCGCAGCACGCCCAGATGTCGGCCGTCGGCGCTGACAATCAGATCGGGCGGCCGCGCCCCCGCCGCCAGCACCGCGCCCAGCAGCACCGGCGCCAACCCCCACAGCCGCGCGCGCCCGGTCCACAGGCACAGCCACAGCCCGCCCGCGATGAACGCCGCATACGCCGAAAACGGCATCGTCGGCACGCGCATCACCGCGCCCGGCCAGTGCGCCACGAACCCAGCCAGCCCCACCAGCGCCGCGATCGAGTGCTTCAGAACCCACGCCGCCGGTGCCGCCCAGCCCAGCGCATCCATCGCAAGCGTCAGCATCAACGCAGGCATGACCACCAGTTCGGACCATGGGATCGCCACCAGATTGGCGAACATGCCGTAAAGCCCCTCGCGGTTGAAGTGGTACAGCGCGATGGGGGCGAGCGCGGCCTGCGCCACACAGCCGCTCGCGATCAGGACCACCGCCTGCCGCGCGCGGCGCGCGAGCCATCTCTCGTCCTCGCGCGCGCGCATCAGCCATTTGCCCGGGCGGGACTGGAACGCTGCCACCAGCGAGGTAACGGCGGCGAAACTCAGCTGGAACGATGGCCCGAGCACCGCCTCGGGCCGGAACAGCAGGATGAAGAATGCGCCGGTCGCGATCCCCCGCAGCGAGATTGCGGTGCGTCCCGCCATCATTCCCGCGAGCACCAGCAGCGCAGCGGCCACGGATCGCACCGTCGGGATCTGCGCGCCCGCGAGCAATGTGTACGCGATCCCCACCCCGGCGGCCGCCCCCGCCGCGATCAGCTTCACCGGCCAGCGCAGCGCGATCCAGGGGCTGAGCGTCAGCGCGCGCCGTACCAGCCCCATCGTCACCGCGATCACCACCGCAATATGCAGCCCGCTGATCGAGATGATGTGCGCGAGGCCAGCATCGGTCATGTCCTGGCGGACCTGTTCGGGGATGCCGCCCGCGTCGCCGGTCACGAACGCCGCCGCCAGCCCGCCCTCCGCGCCGCCGATCTGCATCTGCAGCCGCCGCGTCAGCCCAGCGCGCGCGTCCTCCAGCCATGCACGCTCACCCGTCAGCGGCGGCGCCGGGGCGCGCAGGACGGGATCGCCCAGCACATAACCCGTCGCGCCCACTCCCTCGAACCACGCGCGGCGCGCGAAATCATACCCGCCCGGCACGCTCGGCCCCGGCGGCGGGCGAAGCGATACGCGGGCGCGAATTTTCGCGCCCGCCACCACGCGGAGCTGCGGCGGCTTCCGTAGCGATATTCGCACGCGTGGCGGCAGCGCCGGATCGTGCGGGTCCAGATACAGCCGCCACTGCCCGCGCCCCTCGCGGTCCTCGCGCGCCAGCACGGTCGCCTCCACCCACTGCGCGCGCACCTCGTGATCCAGCCTCGGCGCGGCGACGCTCTCCGCGCGCACCCACGCGACCCCCAGCCCCAGCGTCATCAGCAGCCCCCCTGCGAGCAGCACGCGCCCCCTGCGGCCACCCAGCGCCAGCCCCGCCATCGCCATCGCCAGCGATCCCGCGCCGAATCCCAGCCATGCCCCGTGCGCGGGCAGCAGGAACCATGCCGCAATCCCCGCACCCAGCCCGACCGGCATCCACAGCGGCAGTTGGTGCCGCTCCGCTTCCAGCCAAGTCTCCACGGCATTGCTGGCACGCGCCAGGACCGCGAGCACGTTCGCCCATGCCCCCGGCCCGCTTTCCGCCGTTTCGGCGACGGCGCCGCTTCCAACATCCGCGCTCGCCGTGCTAGCCACCCGCGTGCCCGTCTCCCTGCCCCCGCTTCGTCCGCCAGCCACCGCATGAGCGCAACCGCACCGTTACCGGTCGTTACCCGCTTCGCACCGTCGCCCACCGGCTTCCTGCACATCGGCGGCGCGCGCACCGCGCTGTTCAACCTGCTC
>JBBQJX010000090.1:0-7142 GCA_038326295.1 Sphingomonadales bacterium | reverse complement strand
AGGATCGGCTGCGCGGCGAACTGCGCGCGACCAAGGGGCAGATGGATGCGATGCAGGCGCAGGTGACGCCCTTGAAGGCGCGCGCCGAGGCGGCGGAGAAGGAGCGCGATGCGCTGAAAGCGCAGCTTGCCAGGGGCCGACCCGCCACCGCCACTGCCGCGCCGAGCGGCATCGACAAGGCCAAAATTGCCGCGCTCCAGGCCGAAGTCTCGGCCGCGCGCGCGAAAGCGTCCTCGGGAGACAATGCGTCCGCCGCTGCGCTTGCGCAGGCGCAGGCGGCCGCGCAGCAAGCGACCACCGCGCTCGCCGCCGCGAAGGTCGAGCGCGACCAGGCGGTCGCGGCCGCGAAGGCGCAGACCGAGACATCCGGCCAGAAGGACGCGGAGCTTGCGGCCGCCAGAGCCAAGAACGCGCGTCTGATCGCGCTCGCGCGCGAGATCCTGAGCCGCTATGCGCGCGTCGGCGTTGGCACCTACATCGCCACGCGCGAGCCGTTCATCGCGCAGCGTCGGGTTGCAATCGAGAACGAGGCCGAAACGCTCGGCGACCGCATCTACGAGAACGCCTACGATGCCCGAACCGATACGGCGAAGCCCGCCGCGCAGCCACCCAAGAACTGATCCGGGAGCCCCAAGCGATGCGTACCCCGCCGTCCCGCGCCCTCCTGATGCAGGGCGCGAGCGTTTTGTGTCTCGCGCTGTTCGGCGCGACGATGGCGCACGCCCAGCTCGCGGGGCTGAACAACAGTCTGCGCGTCCCCAATCTGCCCGCCAACGCGATCCCGGCCCCCGGGGCGGTTCCCACGCCCAATCTCGGCTCGGCCAGCATCGTGCGCGATCCGGGATCGGCGGTCGCCCGCCAGTTCGCCACGCAGCTCCGCCTCGCCAACACGGTCAACCTCGTCACCCAGGCGCAGACGGCCGCGCGCGATGCGGCGCGCACCCCCGCCGCGTTGCTCGCGCAGACCGTGCCCAACGGCCTTGCGCCCGGTGGCCTTGCGCTCGCCGCGAACCCCGTGCCCGCCGCGCAGGACCCTAGCGGTCTGCACACGCTTCAGGGCGCGCTCGCGCCGATAAAGGCCGTGCAGGCCGACGGGGCGACCACGGTCACGGTCAAGCAGACCGACAGCCGCGCGATCATCAGCTGGGACACGCTCAACGTCGGCCTCCAAACCACGCTCGTCTTCGACCAGAAGGTGAACGGCGTCGCGCAAAAGGATTGGGTCGCGTTCAACCGTGTCGTCGGCCAGCTCACGGCCGGCGGCGGCCGCAACGCCGACCTCGCGCCGGCGCCAAGCCAGATCCTGGGGCGCATCGAGGCGGACGCGACCGTCATCGTCATTAACGCCAACGGCGTCTTCTTCGGCCCCGGGAGTCAGGTGCGTGCGGGATCGCTGCTGGTCAGCACCATCGATTTCGGCAGCAACTTCGTGCAGGCGAGCGGCATCCGGCGGCCGAGCACGGTTGCGGACCGCAACAGCGCGTTTCTGGTCGGCGGGCTGTTCCAGACGGGGATCAGCGCCAACTTCAATCCCGCAGGCGTGGCCAACGCCCTCGGCGGCGTCAGCCCGGAAACGCAGGTCGAAGGCGATATTCGGGTCTCCGTCGGCGCAGACCTTGCGGCGGCGGACGCGGGCACGTTGCTACTTGCCGCCCCGCGCATCGACAACGCGGGCACGCTCGCGGCCAGCAACGGTTCGGTCCTGCTCGCGGCGGGGCGACAGGTCCGGCTCGATACGTCGAGCGGTGCCACAGGCACCGGCGGCGATCCCGACATCCGGGGAATTTTCATCGGATTTGCGTTCCTGCCCACGGGGGCCGCTCCATCGGATTCCTATATCCGCAACACGGGCATCGTCACATCGCCGCGCGGTTATATCGGCTTCCGGTCGGACAACGGCGCGATCCTGCAGGAGGGCGTGCTCACGTCCACCACCAGCGTCTCGCGCAACGGTTTCATCGATCTGAACGCCCCCGATTTGCAGCTCGGTACCGGGTCCACACTGGCGATCACGCCCGATACCGGTGGCGAGACGATCCCGCAGTCCCCCGATTCGGTCGTCGCCTTCAAGACCTCGCGCGTGCGCCTGACCAATCCGGGGGCGGTCAGCCGCGTCGAGATCGCGGCAAACGCGCTCGTCTATGCACCCGGCAGCCGCGTCGAGGTGGGCAGCGCGCAGACCGGTTCACGCGTTTTCGTCGATAGCGGGGCGACGATCGACGTTGGCGGCGTCAAGGACGTGCTGGTCCCCGCCAGCCGCAACCAGATCACGATCAGTCCCGCCAAACGCAACGAGCTGCGCGATACGCCGAACTATCGCGAGGCGTTCCTGAACGGCGCGACCGTGTACCTCGATCCGCGCCGCTCGGGCGTGCGCGCGGATGGGGTGCGCTGGGTCGGCTCGCCGTTGATCGAGGCCGAAAGCTATTTCCAGCAGATCGGCATTACGTCGGCCGAGCTGCTGACGCGTGGCGGCAGCGTCAGCCTTACCGGAACGACCGGCGGCGACATCATCGTCAAACCGGGCGCCGCCATCGATGTGAGCGGCGGCTACGTCCGCTATGCGGCGGGGCAGGTGCAGACCAGCCAGCTGATCACGCGCGGCGGGCAGATCGTCGATATCGGCAATGCCGATCCCAACGGCGATTATGTGGGTCTGGTCAATCCGTTCACCACCACCAACACGCGTTTCGGCATTACCGACCGGTTCCCCAATGGCACGCTCCAGGGCGTGACGCAGGCGGCCGAATATATCGAGGGCCGCGATGCGGGCGCGCTCAGCCTGTCGGCATCGTCGATCGCGCTCGATGGGATTGTCTACGGGCAGGCCTACGCCGGATCGCTCCAGCGCGCGGACGCGGTGCGCGGCACCGCCACGCCGACGCTCCCCGGCGACGCGCGCGCGCTCCAGGCGGTGCCCTCGCAGCTTCCGAGCGGCGCGCTGCTGGCGATCGGTTCCGGGCTGGTACCCGGCCGCGTGTCGGGCGACATCCTCGTCACAAGATCGTCCGCCATCGCGCCCGTGCCCTCGGGTCTCGCTTACGGCCAGTCGGTCTCGATCGCCGCCGATGGGTCGCTGGTGCGTCCCGCACGCGATCCGGCCTCGCTGCTTTCGGACGAACGACTGCTCACCACCGAACTCGCCGATACCGCGCTCTCTGGTATGAACCTCGGGCAGCTGACCCTCAACGCCGCTGCGCAGATCACGCTCGGCGTTGGCACGCTCACAACGCTCGCGCCCGGCGGGGTCTTTACCGCGACCGCAGGCCGTCGCCTGCTGATCGACGGCACGGTTTCGGCACCTTCCGGCCAGATCGCGCTCACCACTTACAACGTCCCGGTCGACGCCGCGATATCGGCTGGCGGTTTGCCCTTCGTCGAACAGCCGATCGGCCCGGGGTCCTTCGACGTCACCGTGAACGGCACGCTTTCGGTCGCGGGGCGCTTCACCAACGATTTCGGCCTCGCGCCCGATCTAGCGGATGGCGGGGGATATACCCGTGGCGGCGCGATCTCGATCTTCGCCGCGCCGCGCGTGTTCACCACGCTGGGCGCGCCCGCGAACGAGGCGATCGATCTCTCGGGATCGATCCTGCTCAATCCCGGTTCGCTCGTGGACGTCTCGGGCGGCGCGTATGTAGGGCCGCGTGGCACGATCGATACCACCGCGCGCGGGGGCGATCTCGCGCTGTTCAACGAAACGAACTATCTCCAGTTCTCTCCCGCAGCCACCAGATTTGGGGTATTCGTCTTCGCACAGCTGCGCGTCGATCCAGGCGGAAACGACGCGGGCGCGTATCAGACCAATCCGCGCGCCATCACCGCGCGCGTCGCGATCGCGCCCGGCACCGTCCGCGCCCATGGCTTTGCCGGCGGCGGCACGTTTACGCTCACCACGCCTTCGCTGACCTTCGGCGACGGGATCGCCGCCACGGGCACCGAGCTACCGCTCAACTTCCTGCGCGACACAGGTTTTGCCACCGCCAACATCCAGGTGCTCAAGACCGCGCTCTTCCCGAACCGGATCGTCGATGGTCTGGGCGGTTACAACGCGCTCCTCGATACCAACACGCTCACTATCGGCGCGGGTCAGACGCTCGATCTCACACAGTCGCGCTTCTCGCCGCTGCTTGCCGCCGACCAGGCGGGTGCGCTCCAACAGCTCGCCAGCGGCGGCAGCCTCTACTCGGTCCTCGCCCCCACGGTCGCGACCGACCTTTTCGATCGGCAGCCGATCGCGCTGTCACTCTCCGGCCTGATCGAGATCGATGTGCTTGCGGGCGGCACGATCACCGGCGCACCTGGCGCATCGCTCACCGCGTCGAAGATCGATGTCGAGGGGACGATCGGCCTGCGCGGCGGCAGCGTCACCGCCGACAATCGCCTGCCGCAGAATTTCATCACGGTCCCCGAGCTGCCTTACGGCATCGGCGTGCGCTCGCTGTCGGAAGCGCTCACCACACGAGCCAACGGCGATATCGTGCTGACCGATCCGAACGCGTTCGGAATTTCGATCAACAACCAGCTCGCTTCCAACTTCACCGTCGCGCAGCGGCCGATCTATCTGCTCGGCAAGCTCGATCGGGACGAGAGTCTGCGCATCGCGGCCGGCGCGCTGATCGACGTTTCGGGGATCAGCGTGCGCAACCCGCGTGCGCTTGCGCCCAACGGCACGCCGGTGATCGACGGTCGCCTGCTCGCGGGCGGATTGGTCCAGACAACGCCGTCCAGCATTCGGGGCGGCAGCCTGTTCCAGAGCCGCTTCGGCTCGCCCTACGACGGCGCAAACTTCACGGGCGAGGGCGCAACCGCTCGGCTCACGCAGAAGCTGAACGCCCTCCCGGGGGCCACGATCGACATTTCGGGCGCGGCGGACAGCTACGCGCGCCTCGACTCCGCAGGCCTCTTCGTCCCCACGCCGCAGTGGAGCAGTGCCGGTACGCTGGCCCTGCGCGGCGGCGGCACCGTCGCGGGCGCGGCGGTGCGCGCGCAGGGCGGAGACATTCAGGCGACCGGCGGCACGCTTGTGGTGAGCGATCTCGTCCTGTCGCAGACCGATCCCGCCGTTTCTGGCACCGGCGCGATCGCCGCCGACCAGATCGCCAGCTCGGGCTTCGATACCGTGGTTGCCGAAGGCTCGCTCGACACGATCGGCCCGGTCAGCCTGTCGCTGCGCCGGGCGTTCATCGTGCGCTCGGCCGCGTATGACGGCGAACCCGCCGGCGCCGAAAGCCGCTTCGGCGTCACAATTGGTGCGACGGGCGCGCTCGATATCCAGGCACCCATCGTGCGCTTCGCCAGCATCGCGCAGACGGTACCCAACATCGCGCTGGGCACCCCCGGCACCGCCAGCGCGCGCTTCAGTGCCAATGCGCTCGATATTCAAGGCGGCGTGCTGTTCGATCGCTCGCTCGCCTCGGTTACGCTCGCCGCCGCGTCCGATCTGCGCCTCATCGGCGCACAGCCGATCGAGACCACCTTGGGCGTCACCGGCGTCACCATCGCCCCCTCACTGATCGGCCAGGCCATCACCTCGGGCGATCTCACGCTTTCCGCCGGGCAGGTCTATCCCACCACCGGATCGACCTTTATCGTCGCCTCGGCCGCGCCCACGGGCAAAGTGCGCCTCACGCGGACGAACGCGGTTGCGCCGCCGACGCCCTATTCGGCCGGGACCAATCTCACCATCCAGGCCGCCACGATCGAACAGGGCGGCGTGCTGCGCGCACCGCTGGGCACGCTGACGCTTGGCTCGAACACCGCGCTCGTCTCGGCCACCGGCCAGACGCTCGCGCCCGCCACCGGCAATCTCCACCTGACGGCGGGCAGCATCACCTCGGTCTCGGCGGACGGGCCGTCGATCCCCTACGGCGTCACGACCGATCAGGTGGAGTATTTCTTCACGCCCACCACCGCGACCGAACTCACCGGCCCCCCGGCGGCGATCCTGCGTTTGGGCGGCGCAAATATTGCCCTCGATAGCGGAGCGACGATCAACCTGAAGGGCGGGGGCGACGTTTACGCCTATGAATTCGTGCCCGGCACGGGCGGCTCGCGCGATGTGCTCGATCGGTTCAATTCCGATCCGTTCAGCAGCAACAATGGCTTCCAATACCCCGATGGTCGCCAGGTCTATGCGATCGTCCCCAGCCTGCAGGATGCAGGGCTGGCACTGGTCGATCCGATCTATTCGGCCGATTATTCCGCGCTCACCGGCGCGAACCAGGTCGGCCGCCGCGTCTATCTGAACGCCGCTCCCGGTCTGGCGGCGGGCTGGTACACGCTGCTGCCGGCTCGATATGCGCTGCTGCCCGGTGGCCTGCGCGTCGTCGAACAGCCAGAGTACGGCGCGGCCATCCCAGGCGCGAGCGCGACGCTGCTCGATGGCACGAGTGTGATCGGCGGCTATTACGGCGTTGCGGGCACCAACTTGCGCGAGAGCGAGCTGCGCACCTTCACCGTGCAGACGCAGGACACGTTCCGCCGCTTTTCTTCCATCGCCACCACCTCGGCGGATACGGTCTTCCCAGCGCGCGCCGCGCGCAACGGGCTCACGTCCCCGCGCATCCCGCTCGATGCGGGTCGCCTCGTCATCGATGCGATCACGGGCATCACGGCGAACGCCACCTTCCTCACGACACCTGCCGACGGCGGCCGTGCCTCGACCGCCGATATCCGGGGCACCAGCTTCCAGATCGTGGGTTCCGCGCCGTCCACCCCCGCACCCGCAGGCACGATCGTCATCACGGCGGGCACGCTCCAGCAACTGAACGTGGCGAGCCTGCTGATCGGCGCGACGCGCACCGACAATGCCGATGGCACCACCAGCCTCGATATCACGGGCAAGTCGATCCTCGTCGCCAACGATGGGTCGAGCGCGCTCACCGCGCCCGAACTGCTGTTCGCGGTCGATGGCGACGGCTCGTCGATCCGCTTCGCCGATGGCGCGTCGGTCTCTACGGTTGGCGCGCTCGGCGATCCGCGCACGGGCGATTACCTGATCGCGGGGAACGCCACCGGCCAGACGGGCGCGGGCGCGTTCGTTCGCCTGTCCACCGGACCCGAACGGCTCGTCACGCGCTCGAACGTCCAGCCGGTCGCCACCGCGCCGCTGCTCGATGTCGGCCTCGCGCATCTCGCGG
>JBBQJX010000089.1:0-7207 GCA_038326295.1 Sphingomonadales bacterium | reverse complement strand
TGCAGACGACGCGCGCACGGCTGATGGGCATCGCGACCGAGGGCGAGACACAGCTGCTGCTGGTCGACACGCCCGGCATCTTCGCGCCGCGCCGTCGTCTCGACCGCTCGATGGTGAGCGCGGCGTGGGAGGGCTCTTCGGGCGACCACATCGTGTGTATGATGATCGATGCGCGCCAGGGCTTGGGCGAGGTCGTGGGCGCGGTGCTCGATTCGCTCGCCGCGCGTCCGGAGCCCAAGTGGCTCGTGCTGAACAAGGTGGACATCTGCCCCAAGGAGCGGCTGCTGCCGCTGGCGGTCGCCGCGCACGCGCGCGTGCCCTTCGCCGAGACGTTCATGATCGCGGCTTCCACCGGCGACGGCGTGCCGGATCTGAAGGCAAAGCTCGCGGCCGTGCTCCCCGAAGGTCCATGGCACTTCCCCGCCGATCAGTTGACCGACGCCACCACACGCCTGATGGCGCTCGAACTGACGCGCGAGCAGCTGTACCTGCAGCTCCACGCCGAACTCCCCTACGCCGCCACGGTCGAAACCGAAAAGTGGGAGGAGAAGGGCGGCGTGACCACGATTTATCAGCAAATCCTGGTCGAACGCGATTCGCAGAAGGGCATCGTGCTCGGCAAGGGTGGCACCCGGCTGAAGGCGATCGGAACGGCGGCACGCGCGGGGATCACCGCGCTGGTCGGCGGCAAGGTCAACCTCTTCCTGCACGTCAAGGTCAAGGAAGGCTGGGCCGAGGATCGCGACGGTTATGGCGAGATGGGGCTGGACTGGGTAGACTGAGCCGCGTGCCGCACCCATGGGTCGCCGCCGCCTGCCCACCGCCCCCGTCCGTCCGCGATCAGGCAGCGCATGAAGGCCGGATCGAACACCGCGTCGTGCCCCGCGTCCGACGATCCGCAGCGGTGCCCCTCCGCGCTCGCGATGAAAGTCTCGAACCCCGGAGGGGCCGACGACGCGACCACCGCGATCGAACTCATCTCGATCTGGTTGACCGCGAGCGTGCGCAGCCGGGCGAGCGTGGGGATCAGCCCGGTTTCCAGCCGCGCAATGGCCTCGGCATGGGGATCGCCATTGACGAGGATGTAAAGTCGGCTCGGCGATCCGGCCGCGTCCATCGTGCGCGCGGCTGCTGCCTGGATGTCGGTCACGAACACCGATCGCCTCACGCCGCCATCGAAATAGGGGCGACCGCCCAGCTCCACCCGATCGAACTCGACGGGCACGGCGGCGGACGCCATCAGCGCGCCGACATAACAGTCCTCGCGCTCGCGGCCCTTGAGCTCGCGCGCGATGCGCGTGAGGTCGATCGCGTACATGCCGCCATCGAGCGCATCGACCACCCCCACCAGCAGCAGCCGGCCCGCCGCCGCCTGCGCTGCCACCCGGTCGTACAGCGGCGCGAGACTGGTCCGCACGCGCGCTTTAAGCGGACGCGTGCCCGCGAACGCGCCCGCGATCGCGCCGCGCACCAGCCCGCGGCGGGCGACAAGCTCGTCCTCGCGCGCGATCGTATAGGCGTGGACCAGCGCGGCATCCTGATCGCGGCCGAGGAAGGCCGATGTCGCCTGCAATGCGCCGGTGCTGACGCCGGTCACCAGATCGAACGCGGGCGGGCGGGGGTGCGCGGACGCTCCGCTCCATCCGGCAAGCAGCCCCGCGCCGAACGCGCCCCACGGCCCGCCGCCCGAAAGCACGAGGATCGTGCCGGGTGCCGCCTGCGCCGCAGGCCCGGTGGACGGCGCGCGTTCGAGCGCGCCCGCCATCGCGCTCTCCAGCGGCCGCATCGCGTCCTCGCGCGACACGCCGGGGGCCGCGCTGCGATCGATCGCATAGCGGAACTTTGCCAATCGCGGACAATCGAAACTCAGCGGGGCAGTCGCGCACCCCCCGAGCGCCAACATCGTAAGCAGGGCGAGGACCGCATGCGCCATTGACCCGATGCTAGCATGCGGCCGCCACGCCGCAAGCGGATCGACCCCGGACCTTCGACATCCATCCTTCATCCCGCTATCGCGATCCATGGCCACCCACCCCCGTCCCGAGCCGATCCTGCCCGTCAGCGCCGCCGACATCGTCCTGGCGCGCGCCGCGATTGGAAACGCGGTGCTGCGAACGCCGACGCTGCATAGTCGCACGCTCTCGGCGATCACCGGCGCGAACCTGTGGCTCAAGTTCGAGAACCTCCAGTTTACGGCGAGCTTCAAGGAGCGCGGCGCGCTCAACCGGCTGACCAAACTCACGCCCGAACAACGCGCGCAGGGGGTGGTCGCAGCCAGCGCGGGCAATCATGCGCAGGGCGTGGCGTACCACGCGCGGCGTCTGGGCATCCCTGCCACCATCGTCATGCCGCGCTTCACGCCGACGGTGAAGGTGCGCCAGACCGAGGATTTCGGTGCGACCGTAGTGCTGACCGGCGATACGCTAGAGGAAGCGTTCGTCCATGCGCGCGATCTCGAAGCAAGCGGTATGGTCTTCATCCACGCCTATGACGATGCGGACGTGATCGCGGGGCAGGGCACCATCGCGCTCGAAATGCTCGAGGACGCGCCCGAGATCGATGTCCTGCTGACCCCGGTAGGCGGCGGTGGGCTGATGAGCGGTATGGGGCTCGCCGCGCGCCACGCTAAGCCCGGCATCGAGCTTATCGGGGTGGAGGCGGACCTGTATCCGGGCATGTGGAACCGATTCCACCGCCACAACGCGCCTAGCGGCGGCGATACGCTGGCCGAAGGCATCGCGGTCAAGCAGCCAGGCGGGCTGACCGCTGAAATCCTTTTGCATATCCTCGACGACATGGTTCTCGTCCACGAACGCGATATCGAGCGTGCGGTGACGCTGCTGCTCAACGTGGAAAAAACCGTCGTGGAGGGCGCGGGCGCAGCAGGTCTGGCGGCGGTGCTCGCCGACCCCGCCCGCTTCCGGGGGCGAAACATCGGCCTGGTGTTGTGCGGCGGCAACATCGATCCGAGGCTGCTCGCCACCGTGCTGATGCGCGAGCTTGCACGCGAGGGGCGACTGGCGCGCATCCGCATCGCAATGCGCGACAGACCCGGGCAATTACATGCAGTTACGCGTGTTTTCGATGCATGCCAGGCCAACATCATCGAAGTGCACCATCAACGCGTGTTCAGCCGCGAGCCCGCCAAGGGCATCACCACCGACATCGAATGCGAGACGCGCGACCGCGATCATCTGGACCGCGTGGTGGCCGCGCTGGAGGCGGCGGGCTTCGCGGTCAAACTTTTGGGGGTGGACTGACCCGCATCGGACGCGCTTGAATGGCGATGGCCGGCGGGGGCCGTATCTGCCATCGCCACGCCTCGGGGAGGGGGCATACGCGCATGATCGAGGAACATACACTTCTAACCGGAATCGCCGGCCGCTTTGCTGCAGGCCGCAGCCAGCCGGACGCACCCGCCTTCTATCTGACGCCGCCGACGCCCTGCCCCTATCTGCCGGGCCGGATGGAGCGAAAAATATTCACCGAGCTGAGCGGCCCCGCCGCATCCGAAACCGCCGAAATGCTGGGACGGCTGGGCTTCCGTCGCAGCCAGAGCGTTGCCTACCGTCCCGCGTGCGAACGATGCAGCGCGTGCGTGGCGGTTCGCATTCCCGTGGCGGCATTTCGACCGTCCGCGTCGCAGCGCCGCCTGCTGCGCGCGCATGCCGGGCTCGTCGCGCGCGAGCGTGCACCGTGGAGCACGCCCGAACAATATGGATTGCTGCGCGAGTATCTCGCGTTGCGACATCCGCAAGGCGGCATGACCGACATGGACGCGGTGGACTATGCAGACATGGTCGAACAAACCCCGGTCGATACGGTTATGATCGAGTATCGCGAGCCCGATGGCGCGCTCGCCGCCGCGTGCATCACCGATGTCCAGCGCGACGGCCTCTCGATGATCTACAGCTTTTACAACGCGGACCATCCCACGCGGCGCGGCCTGGGCACATGGATCATTCTCGATCACATCGCGCGCGCGCGAGCGCTGGGCCTGCCTTACGTATATCTGGGCTTCTGGATCGAAGGCGCGCCGCGCATGGATTACAAAGCCCGGTTCCGTCCGCTCGAACGGCTGACCGCCGCAGGCTGGACGCTGGCGGAGGGCTGAGCCGCCCGCCGGTCCGCTCGGCACTCGCTCACGCTGGCCTTCGGCCTGTCCCCCTATCCCTGATGGATCGCCTTCGTTACCAGGAATGCATCCAACCCCTCGGCCCCGTCCTCGGACCCGTGACCCGATTCCTTCACACCGCCGAACGGCGCATCCACCGCGCTCAGGCCCATTGAGTTGATGCCCACCATGCCGCTCTCGATCGCATCGCCCAGCAGAAGCTGGCGCTTGCCATTTTCGGTGAAGCAATAGGCCGCCAGCCCGTAAGGCAGCCGGTTCGCCTGCTCCACCGCCTCATCCAGATCCTTGAACGGGCGCATCAGCGCGAGCGGGCCGAACGGCTCCTCGTTCATCGCGCGCGCTTCGAGCGGCACGTCGAGTAGTACCGTCGGGCGATAGAAGAAGCCCGCGCCCTCGCCGCGCTCACCGCCGGTGGCGACCCGCGCGCCCGCCGCCTTCGCGTCCGCCACCATCGCGTCGATCGCGTCCGGACGGCGCGGGTTGGAGAGCGGCCCCATCTGCGTGCCCGCGTCCATCCCCGGACCCACCTGCAACGCCTGCGTGCGCGCGACGAAGGCTTGGGCGAACGCCGCGTAAATCCCCTCCTGCACATAGAAGCGCGTCGGCGAGATGCAGACCTGCCCGGCATTTCGGAACTTCGCGCCCGCCACCATCGCCACCGTGCGATCGAGATCGCAATCGTCGAACACCAGCACGGGCGAATGTCCGCCAAGCTCCATCGTGGTGCGCTTCATGCCCTCGGCCGCGAGCTTCATCAGCAGCTTGCCCACGGGCACCGATCCGGTGAAGCTGATCTTGCGGGTAACGGGGGAGGCAATGAGGTGGCGGGACACCTGATCGGGCACGCCGAACACGATGCCGAGCACGCCCGCAGGAAGCCCGGCATCGATGAAGCAGCGCATCACCTCGATCGCCGAGCCGGGGGCCTCCTCGGGTGGCTTGACGATCATCGAGCATCCCGCGGCCAATGCCGGTGCGAGCTTGCGCACCGGATTGAGGATCGGGAAATTCCACGGGCAGAACGCCACCGCGGGGCCGACCGGCTCGCGCACCACCAGGCTGCGCGCGCCCGTCGGTCGGGTGAGTACGCGCCCGTAAACGCGCCGCGCCTCGGCGGCGAACCAGTCGGTCAAGGCAGCGGTGTAGCCGAGTTCGGTCTTCGCTTCGGTAAGCGGCTTGCCCTGCTCGCGCGTGGCGATCGTGGCGATCTTGTCCGCGCGCTCGCGGATCAGCGCGGCGGCACGGGTAAGGAGCGCGCTGCGCGCCTCGGGCGCGGTACCGCGCCACACGCGGTAGCCGCGCGCGGCGGCATCGAGCGCGCGATCGAGATCGGCTGGTGTGGCGAGCGGCAATTCGCCGAGTGCATCGCCGCTTGCGGGATCGATCACGCGGTGCGTGGCGCGGTCTCCCGCCGCGATCCACTCGCCATCGATGTGGAGCGCGAGCGTGGTGTCATAGGCGGTGGCGGTCATCGAACACTCCGGGACGGCGCGGGCGGAAGGGCGTCACCCGGGCAATGCCCCCGCGCGCGCAACGGTTCAATAGGCGCGAGCCCGTCTTGTGATCGCAGATGAGAGCGCGCACAGTCACTCCATGCCTCGCAAGCACGATCCTTCCCCCTTCATCCTCCCCGGCGGCGATTAGCGGGCGCGTGATCCACGCCCCCGCCCAGACCACCCGGAGGATCGTCATGACCCAGGAAGACATCGCCCACTGGATCCGCAACAACGGCATAGCCGAAGTCGAATGCATCGTGCCCGATATGAACGGCATCATCCGCGGCAAGGTGGTGCCCGCGCCCAAGTTCCTGCGCATGGTGGCGGACCGATCGCTGCGCATCCCGTCCTCAATCTTCAGCGTGACCGTGACCGGCGATTACCCCGAGGACGCCGCCGTCAGCCTGACCGACGCGGACGTGGTGCTGATCCCCGATCCGAGCACGATCCGCGTCGCGCCGGGCTATACCACGCCCACCGCCTATGTGATCACCGACGCCTACCACTCGACCGGCGAACCGCTCTCGATCGCGCCCCGCCATATCCTGAAACAGGTGATCGCTGCGTTTGACGCACGCGGCTGGGTGCCCGTTGTCGCGCCCGAGCTCGAATTCTTCCTTACCGCCAAGAACACCGATCCCGATTTCCCGCTGCAAACGCCGGTCGGCCGCTCGGGCCGGGCCGAGACCACGAGCGAGCCTTATGGGCTGGAGGCGGTCAACGAGTTCGAGGATCTGATCGAGGAATTGTACGATTTTGCCGAGAAGGCGCGGCTCGAGATCGATACGCTGATCCACGAAAGCGGTGCCGGCCAGCTCGAGATCAATTTCCAGCATGGCGATCCGCTCGAACTCGCCGACCAGGTGCTGCTCTTCAAGCGCGTGATCCGCCAGGTCGCGCTGCGGCACGGCATCTACGCGACGTTCATGGCCAAACCGATGCAGTATCAGCCGGGCTCGGCGATGCACCTCCACCAGTCGGTCGTGGACAAGAATGGACGCAACATCTTCGCGCAAGAGGATGGCGAGGATAGCGCGCTGTTCCACGGCTATATCGGCGGCCTACAGAAGCTGCTCCCCCAGGTGGCCCCGCTGTTCGCCCCCAATGTGAACAGCTTTCGGCGGATGAAGCCGGTCCACGATGCACCGATCAACGTCCAGTGGGGGCTGGACAACCGCACCTGCGGGCTGCGCGTGCCGCTATCGGGCGGGCAGGACCGGCGCGTGGAGAACCGCCTGCCGGGGGCGGACAGCAACCCTTACCTCGCCATCGCCGCCTCGTTGCTGTGCGGCTATATCGGTATGGTTGACGAGTATGAGCCGCGCGACCGGATCAGCGGCTCGGCCTATCGCATGGCCCGAACCCTGCCGCGTACACTTTACGAGGCGCTCGATCGCTTCCAGAACTGCAAGCCGGTGCGTCCGTATCTCGGCGAGGAGTTCGTCGATACGTTCGTCGCGATCAAGCAGGCAGAACTCGACGCTTACCAGGATGTGATCTCGTCTTGGGAGCGTGAGCATCTTCTGCTGAAGGTGTAGCGATGACGCATTTGCACCTGTTCCGCGACAGCGGGGCG
>JBBQJX010000088.1:0-7231 GCA_038326295.1 Sphingomonadales bacterium | reverse complement strand
TGCGGCATCCATTGCGCGTTCGTTCGCCTCGAACGCGCTGCGGATGCGCGCCTCGGAGACGCGGTCGGCGGCTTGCGCCAGCGCCTCGGCACGGGCTTGCCGCAGGCGCTTGAGCGCTGCGCTGCGCTCTTGGCGGAGCTGCATTGCAAGGTCGCTGGATGACACGCGCAGCCGTGTGCCGTCCAGCAGCAGGACCAGGAAACTACGGGTGGGGGGCGCAACGGACGGGCTCTGCCCGGACACCGAATTCGAAGAATTCATTTCTTGCGCTACCCCACCCTACCTATCCCCCTGCTATCCTTGCTAGGACCACCGAAGTTCCCGTCGTTCGTGTGGCTCTTGATGTGATCCTGCTTTTCCGCTCACCCCTATAAGAGAGTTGCTGGACGAGACCTTTCGCGCCACGGTGGAGATGATCGTGATGCCTGGAACGACAGGCTGTCTCGGCCTGTATCGACAATCGGCAGCATCGACTTGGTCAGCGGTTCGCGCCGTCCTATACTACAGTCATGGAGCATCCCGTCGCCATCGATGACGAGCAGGAGGTGGCGGCAACGACGCCGCTACCTGGTGACGTGATAGCCATGATCGGCAGGCTGATCGAGTATGTGGCGGGTCGCGTCATGGCAGCCCGCCGAGCGATCCGGCGCGCGGCGCTGGACGCCCTGCGTGCTCTCGTGTCTCAGATCGTGCTGATGCTGATCCTCGCCGCTCGGCTGATCGTTCGGTGGGCCGCGGTCGCCGTCCTCGACGTGCGACGGGACGGCGCTCGAGCCGACCGTCACCTCCATCATCCGCCGCAGGCCTGGGCAGCACCCTAGCCGCATCCGGTTTTCGATAGCGTGCGGCCGCCTTTGGCGGCGCACGTCGATTACCATGTGCGGGCGGTGAAGCTGCGACAACTGCGACATGTGCGACACCTGCGATATCGCAGATGTCGCAGCAGCACCGTCTCGCCGAATGCGAGAATGCAGTCATGCTCAGTAATGAATGGAAACATCAGCCTGATGTGGACCGGGCGGGGGATGAAATCCTCGCCGAAGGCAAGGTAACTCTCGATACGATCACCGCCTATCAGGTCGCCGGACGACTGGGGCGGTCGGCGAACCCGGTGCTGTATGCGAAGTTTCGCGATTGGCGCGCCCGTCGCCAAGCCGATGCCGAACCTGTGACGGTCGACCTGCCGCCCGAAGTCGAGGCGGAGATTCGCGCGATCTTCGATCGCCTGAGCACCGACGGGGTTAACGCCTGCCTCGGCGCCGTTCGCACCGTCGGCAGCAACCTCGATCGTGTCGCGATGCTCCGCGTCACCTTCGCCGAGCGCCGCGCCGACGTGGCAGAGGCCGAGGTGACGACCGTGCTGGCCTTGGGCGAGACGGCGGAGAACGAACGTCACGCGGCCATGATCAGGATCGGCGAGCTGGAACAGGCGCTGGCCGATGCCCAGCGTCGCGAGGACCGGCTTGCCGGGCGCCTCGAACAGCGTGAGGTCGATCTGGCGGCCGCGCTGCAGAATCGCACGCGCGGCGATACGAGCGCCTCCACTCCACCGGCCGATAGTGCCGACTGCGATGGCGTCAGCAACACCGTCGACGCTCCCGACCGCGTCGAATCGGTCGATGCCGGTGACGCCGGTGACGCCGCCGGGACCTGCCCGGCCCAGTCGGCTGCCGCAACTCCCACGGCGCAACTGTTGCTGACGTTCTACGGCTCGGCAGGCGAATCGGACGCTGACGATGATGCCCGCCATGATTGAGCGCAGCACCCTCGTGGCGGGAACCGCGGAAATCCGGGCCGGAACAGCGGGAAGTTCGACGCATCGCGTCGGCCCATGCCGGTCTCCTTTCAAGGAGACCGGCATGACTTACCCCCTGTTTCAGCCTGGCAAGGACATTCCGCGCGATCCCGCCGCGCGGTTAGATGCGCTTATCGCCGGCGCACGCTCGGCGATGATCGCGGCCGATGCCGAAGTCGCCGCGATCACGGCGGAGATCGCCGGGATCGAGCCGCACCCGCACGCCCACGGCCACACCGCCGCGGGTGACTGCAAATATGCCTTGATACAGCCGCAGCACTTCCGGCCCCTTGCCGGCCTGCTGGCCCAGCCATGGCCGGGGGCGCTCGGCACCGTCGAGTTGATCCGCAAGAAGCAGGGGTTCGACTATCTGCTCAAGGCATTCCCCGCCGCGTTTGCGGCGTTCGGCGACATGCTCGTTAATGACGGCGCACGTCTGATCGACGCCCGCGCCGACCGCGTCGATGACGACCTCACCGCGCTGTTCGCGCGCAAGCCGATGCTCGCGACCGGCATGGTCTGGCGGCTGTTCGGCTTCCACCGGCGCGACCGTGACGCATGGGTCGGTGCCTTCGCGTATGGCGCCGGCCTGTCGGCGCTTGTAGCGTCGACCGAGGAGATCGACGCCGCGACTATGTTCGGTGACGCGCTGGCGGCAGTGGTCGCGGCCCGTCCCGCCGAGCTGTCGAACGCGGGCGCCCGCGAACTCCACGATCGCGCTGCCCTCCGGAACGCCAAGCGCCAAGCATCCTGGGCACAGGTAGATGAGGATTACCGCCAGGACGGCTCGTGGCGGGGTCGCGCGCCGACCAGGCGCCAGCGCCACCTGATGCAGCGCATCGAGGCGGCGCGCAGCCTTCCCATGCCGATCGCCGCACGTCGCGGCGCTTCGTCCGACGCGATCACCGGTGCGGGCGGCAACCCGCGGTTCGACACCCGTGGCGAGGAGAAGGCGTGATGAGCAACGACACCAACCAGGGCTGGGCGCCGCGCGCGATGACGATCACCGTCATCGACAAGGGCCAGTCGCACCAAGTCAGCAACGTCGACCCTTGGGTCGAAGAGCGCAAGGCGCTTATCCGGCAGGGCCACGACCTCGTGAAGGATTATGACGGCAACCCCCGGTCGCTGTATCCGCAGCACCGCCCGCTCGTCGCGATCGCGAGGCGTCTCGCTGAGATCAAGGTGATCTTCGACACCTACAACCGAGAACGCAACCGCCACGCCGACGCCAATATCACCGCGCTGGTCACGTACTTCACCGATCCGAAGACGCTGGAGGGCATCGATGCCTGACCTCACCGATCCCTTTCAGCGCCACATCCACGCCATCGCGGCACGCGATGCGATCGTGCCCGACGATGCCTCGGATCTGGTACTCGGTCCGGTCGTGTCGCCGAAGCAGCTTAAGCGCCTCCAGCGCGCGATGTTGCCCGGTGTCGATTATGTCGGCACTGCCACCACGGTGACGCTTGACGATCCGGTCGGCCGGCGTGTCGGCCGGGTAGCGTTCGACGCTCCCCTCCGCGCGCTGTGGATCGACGGGCGCTGGACCGGCTCCGGCCCGGCGCCGCACCGCCTGCCCAACGATGCGGCGTCGATCGACGCCTTCGTTCGCCGGCAGACGCATCTCGCTGACGATCTCGGCGAAGATGGCGGTCGTGTCCAGAAGCTGCTTGGCTTCAGCATCGCCGACCACGCCCGCATCACCGACCTGTTACGCGCCGATGATGCCATTGCCCGACTCTTCTTCGCCGCCTCGATACTGTCCGCCGCGTGCGTCAAGTATGAGAAGGCGCGTGAGCGCACGGAAAGCACTGGTCGGCGGACAGATGCTCCCGGTCGTTGCGTCTTGGCGGTCGAGGCGGCGCTGATCGCCACGGCGCGGATCGCGACCGACATCCTGCTAGCCGACCACGCCGCGCCACGAGGCATCCACAGCATCGCAACGAATCTCGTGGACAAGGTAGAAACGATCCGGCGCAACCGCCCAAGTGGTAAGATCGCGCGATCGGTGCGGACCGCGGCGGCGGCGGCCGACGCCGTTCATATCTGGCTGGTTCGCGGCATCCTCCACGACATACCACTCAATCACGATCGCGACCCCGCGCGGCTTCCCCAGCGCCTGGCGGTGAGCAACAGCGAGATCGCGGCGGCCGTCACGATCATGATCGCGGACGTTCACGCCGTCGATGCCCCGGCGCTATACGTGCTGCTGATGGCGCGTCGCCTCGACGTTGCGCTCATCCGCTACCGCTGGCTCGCCGCGCCAAACCCGGTATTCCGCCTGAACTATGGCTATATCGGCGGCCACGCCCTCTTCGCCGACGTCGAGCGGCTTGGCGCGATCGTCGCCACCATGGCCGATCGGCAGGGCCAGCGGGACGGTACGACGCTCGACAGCAAGACTCTGCAACCCGTTCTTGCCGCGCCATCCTCAACGCAGGCGGCGATTACGGCGCAGGATGCGTCGGGGCGATATCTCGATCTCGGCGTGTATCATCGCGCCGTCACCACCGGTTTCATTCGCGACAGGGATCGCTGGATGTCGACGACCGTCCCGGACTATCCTCACCACGCCTATGCGCTCGGCTCGCGCTTCTGTGACATGGCATCCGCCGCAAGTGATCCCCCGACTCACGACTTTATGCGCCGCACCGAGCTCGACAAGCCGAGCCAGTCCGGCACCCGCCGGCAGCCGCTCGTGCTCTTCTACGGCCTCGACATTGAGGACACGGTGATCCTGGGTCTTCGGCAGATACTCGACCGGATCGTCCAGCGCGGCGCCGGGACCGACAACTGGCGCATGGCATTCGGTCGCACCGTCCATTACATCCTGCTGTGTACCGCGCCGGCGATCGCCAAGCGCTTGGCTACCACAACCTACTTCGGCGATGCCGGCAGTTGCAAGGGTATCTGCAACCGCGCAACGGCGCTTGCCGCGAGGTTCGACGACCGCGACCGCGATTGCCCCGCCGGGATTGGCTTCGACTACGCACTGTGGCTCCACCGTGACCGGGACGTTGCCTTCTGGGATCGTCTGCAGAAGGGCGCGAAGCTCTACGGCGCGTTCGGACCCGCGTTCATCCCCGATGCAATCGAGCACGAACCGCTCCCCAGTCGACAGGGTCGCCGCGCGACACCGCCCGCCGCGCCGCCCTCGCGCTGGCAGCGGATCATGGCAGAGGCGAAGACGGCCTTCGACGCTTACCAACCGCTTTACCTCAAGACCCGGCCAACGGCTCTCACCGCGCGAATCATGGCACGCATGAGCGAGGGGTATTCCGCATTTGCGTCCGATCCGCAGTTCCGCACCATCTTCAGATTCTGAAAAAGGACGGCTTTCTGGAGGTTTTCAGCGGGAACTTCGCTGCGATTGCAATCTGCAAGTTCGGCGCATGGACAAGCCGCCGCCCAATTTCGACGCTGATCGAGACACACCGCAACCCGGCGCTGATCACGGCACTCTGCCGATCTGGAAAGGGGGCAGTAACCGTTCCAATTTGGATAAGCCGGTTGCAGTCAAGCGTGACCGGCAGACCCGGGGCGTAATGCGCCCCCTCCCGGCATACGGTATCTTTCCTTCCGACTTGCCGATCACCGCCGAAGAGATTCATAAGGTTCTGGCAGCGCTTGGCCCCGAGCTCGCCGCGCTTTTCGAGGAGTAGGTTTTATGGCGCGTGGACGCGGAACGAAGGTAGATGCGAAAATCCGCGCCTATGCCTACCTGAGGCTCTCGGTCGATAAGGAAGACGGCAACGCTCAGAGCATCGAGGCACAGCGAAGCGCACTTCGCGCCTACGCGTTGCGCGAGAATATCGAGATAATCGAAGAGTTCGTTGACTCCGGGTTGAGCGGTCAGTCGGCGAAACGTCCGGCGTTCAATCGAATGGTTGCGCAGGCAACCGATGGTTCGAAACCGATAGAGATCGTCGTCATGTTCCGCTTGGCGCGCATGGCCCGCAACATGCGCATTTTCTTCAACGCGCTCGACGCGCTCGGCGACGCGGGCGTCGAAGTGGTATCGATGACCGAGAATTTCGGCCAGGGGCGCTCGAAACGGATTGGCCAGACCATCAGCGCGATGATTGCCGAACAGCAAGCCATTGACGCCTCGATTTACACCATGAAGAGCCGCCGTGAAAACGCTCGGCAGGGCTTCTACAACGGCGGTCCGATCGCCTACGGCTATGAAACATACGTCGCGCGGCAGGACGGTCAGAAGGCGCGAATGAAGCTCCGTGTTGTGCCGAACGAAGCCTCGGTGGTCCGCGAAATCTTCGACTGGGCCGATATGGGGCGGGGCGGTCGCTGGATTGTCAGGACACTCAACGACCGCGGCACGACCCTGCGTGGGGCGAAGTTCTCCAATAGCAATCTGGCCGGTATCCTCGCCCGCGGCATGTATGCCGGAATCTATTACGACAGAACCGCCGATGATGACGGCGACGTCCCCGAACCCGAGGACTGGATCGCCGTGCCGTGCCCGGTGATCATCGGTCGCGACCAGTTGGAGCGAGTCGCGGCGTTGCGGGCCAGTCGCAACCCGCGCAAGACCGCGCCGCACATCTCTGCCGGGACGACGATGTTGATGGGCATCGCCAAGTGCGGAATGTCCGGCTGCACCTGCGGCATGACCGTGCGATCCGGCAAGGGCGGGCAATACCACTATTACGTCTGCAACGGCCGAGTGAATCAGGGTCGTACCTGCGAAGGACCGAGCATTCGCCGCGAACAGCTTGACGGTGTCGTCCTCGACGCCGTCGAACGGCAGCTACTCGCGCCGCCGCGCTTGCAGGCATTGCTTGCTGATGTGGTCAACCTCTCGGACCAGAAGCGCGTCCAACACGAGCAAGAGCTCGCCCATGCTCGCGCCGAACAGACCCGCCTCCGCACTGCTATCGATCGTCTGCTGGTGCTCGTCGAAAGTGGCCAGATGGGGCCACGCGATCCGATCTTCGCTAGCCGGATGAGCGACAACCGGGCGGCTCTCGCTGCAGCCTCGTCCCGCGTAGAAACGCTGGAAACGCAGCTGTCGCGTGGATCACGCAAGATCACCGCCGAGACGGTCGATCGCTTCGGTGCCCTGCTATTGGCTAAGCTCCGAGACGACGATCCAACCCTTCGGACAGCCTATCTGAGGATGCTTGTTTCGGGAGTCATCGTCTCGACGGACGAAATTCTCATCTACGGCCCAAGGGCCACGCTCGAGAGCGGCGTCGCTAACGGCGTTCCGCGTCTAGAAGGGACGGTGCCCATCTTTGACCGGAAGTGGTGCCGCTTAGAGGACTCGAACCTCTGACCCCCGCATTACGAATGCGATGCTCTACCAGCTGAGCTAAAGCGGCGCCTGGTGCGACGCGCACTTTGATGGCGTCAAGATCGCGGCCCTTATCAGACGGGTTGCTGGCTGGCAAGCCGCCCCCGCTGCACGTT
>JBBQJX010000087.1:0-7247 GCA_038326295.1 Sphingomonadales bacterium | reverse complement strand
TCAGCTTGATGTCGCTGGCCGTCACGTGATCGACCTTGCCCAACCCCTGACCGTCGGAACCGACGACGACCTGATGCTCGCGAACCTGTGCGGCCGCCCCCGTCATCGCCGAAGCCGCTGCACCCGCCGCTGCGCCCATGGCCGCAGCACCAGTCGCTCTGGTTGAACGCCAGCTGTGGAAATCGTCGTGGAAGTCCTTCTGCTTTGTCTGCCGGTACTCGTGATAGTCGCGGTCGTACTCGTCCATGCGCGCCTGGCGATACGCAACATAGTGCGGATCGTGTGGCGTGCTCGAAGACGCAGACTGCATGCCCTGATAGCCCGTCGTCTGCGTGTCGTTCCCCCCGAACGCGGTCTGCGCATCGTCGCGCGCGCCGTCCATTTTGCGGCGGCGCTCGGCCTCGTCATCGCCAAACCAGCTCGCGACCTCGTCCGACGCCTTGCTCAGGAAGCCACGCTCGTCCGCATTGTAGGCGGTGTTGGCACCCCGATCATAGGATCTGCCCCGATCGTCATACGCGCTGTACGAAGACGGGCCATAGCTTGAAGAGCGCGCGCCATAGCCCGAGCGGTCGGGATTGCCCTGCGAGCCATAACCGCCGCCAGGCGCGGTCCGCCCGCCATAGCCTTGACCTTGGCTGTAGCGCGAAGAGCCGTAATCGCTGCCGCCGTAAGACTGTGAGCCGTAACCGGCCATCGATCCGCCGCCGTAACGGCTGCTGTCTCCGTAGGCGCGGTTGCGATCGACCACGTCGAACCGGTCCGAACCCGCACCTTCGCCCGGATAGCGACCGATCGTCTGGCGATCCTGCTCGCGCCGACGCTCGGCATCGCTGTCGCCGACCCAGCTCTTCATCTCGTCGCCGGTGCGCTCGGCCCAGTTGCGGCCGCCCGCGCCGGAACCTTGGACGGTTCGATCCTGATAGCCCCGCGCGCCGTAATCGCGCGTGCGATCGACCATGTTGAAGCCGTCCGACCCCGGTCCCTCGCCCGGATAGCGACCGATCGTCTGGCGATCCTGCTCGCGCCGACGCTCGGCGTCGCTGTCGCCGACCCAGCTCTTGACCTCGTCGCCGGTGCGCTCGGCCCAGTTGCGGCCACCCGCGCCCGAACCCTGCACGGTCCGGTCGCCCCGGTCGCTGTACCGATCCGCATAATCCCGGCCCTCATAGCCCGAATAGCCCATCCGCGCGTCGGCATCGTTGCCATAGCCAGTGTCGCGCTGCTGGTTTGTGTCGCGGTTGCGGTCGCTATTCTGGGCGCCGTAGCTTTCGCGGAAATAGTTGGTGTCGCGATCGTCGCGATTGCGGTCTGCCATGATCTTGGCTCCTCAGCTGTGATGGGTCGCGGCGGGCTCCGTCGCCCGTTGCGTACCAAGTGAACAAAGTGCCATGCGTCGTGGTTCCCACACCCTCTCGCCACACGCGCCCAATCGGGTATGGACTGCGGCGATGCCCCGCCGTGAGCCCGCCAGATGACCGTCAGATGGAGCGGTCGCTACCTCGAAGCGGTTGATGACGATGGCTGGGAATATGTACGCCGGGTCGGCGGCATGTCCGCCGCCGTCGTCATAGCGATCACCGACGACGGCGAGATCGTGCTCGTCGAACAGCATCGCGCGCCGCTGGGCGCACACGCGATCGAACTTCCTGCCGGGCTGATTGGGGACGCGGACGGTCCGGACGACACGCCGCGCGCGGCCGCCGAACGCGAACTGCTCGAGGAAACCGGCTTCGTTGCGCGAAACTGGCTCGAACTGGGTGAATTCGCCACCTCGCCCGGCATGAGCGCGGAAACTTTCCACCTCTTCCTCGCCAGCGGCCTCGAACAGCGCGAGGGGGGCGGCGGCACCGGACGCGAGAAGATCGTCGTCCACCGCGTCAAGCTCGCCGGGATTGCCGCCTTTGCCGAGGCTGCCAGCGCGCGCGGCTGTGCGATCGATTGCCGACTGATCGCGTTTCTCCCCTGGGCAAGTCTCGCCGCATGACGGCACGCGTGTGGACCGCCGCCATACTCATCATAGGCGACGAGATTCTCTCGGGCCGCACGCAGGACCGGAACCTCGCCACGCTCGCCCGAGGGACCAACGCGGCTGGCATCCGTCTGCGCGAGGTCCGCGTCGTGCCCGATCTCATGGACGCGATCGGCCGCGCGCTGAACGATCTGCGCGTCGCCCACGATTACGTTTTCACCACCGGCGGCATCGGTCCCACGCACGACGACATCACCGTCGATGCGGTCGCCGCCGCCCTGGGCGTCGCCGTTATCAGCCACCCGCGCGCCGAGGCCATCCTTAACGCTTATTACGGCGATCGGATCACGGCCGCGCGCCTGCGCATGGCCCGTGTGCCGGAAGGCGCGGAACTGATCGAGAACGCCCGAACCGGCGCACCCGGCATTCGTATCGACAATATCTACATGCTTGCCGGCGTCCCGTCGATTATGCAGACGATGCTCGATGCGCTCGAAGGCAAGCTTGAGGGCGGCAAGCCGATGCTCAGCCACGCGGTCGGCGCATGGACACACGAAAGCGCGGTTGCGGACACGCTGCGCGAGACCGAAAAGGCATGGGACGGCCTGGCGGTGGGCTCCTACCCCTTCTGGCGTGAAGGCCGCGCGGGCGCGAACTTCGTGCTGCGCCACGAAGACGCAGCGGTGCTGGCCCAAGCCGTCGCCGATCTGCGCGCGCGCCTCATCGCGATGGGTGTCGAGACACAGGACGGCGAACTCTAGCCACCGTTGCCAGGCGCGCGCGCGCATCCCACTTGGCGCAACGCACGGAGTTCCCCTTGGCCGATACCGATCTTCTCGAAGCGCCCCTGTTCGCCGCCGACACGTCCGCTCCCGCGCAGGGCCTGGCGGTCGCCTCGATCGGCAAGCGCTACGGCCCGCGCATCGTGCTTGCGGACGTATCGCTGACCGTCCGGCGCGGCGAGGTCGTCGGGCTGCTCGGCCCCAACGGCGCGGGCAAGACGACCTGCTTTTACTCGATCATGGGCCTCGCCCAACCCGATCAGGGGCGCATCCTGCTCGATGGCCACGATATTACCAAACTCCCCATGTACCGTCGCGCCATCCTGGGGCTGGGCTATTTGCCCCAGGAAACCTCGATCTTCCGCGGCCTTTCGGTCGAGGACAATATTCTCGCGGTCCTCGAAACCTCCGAACCCGATCGCGCCCGCCGCCGCGAGCGGCTCGACCAGCTGCTCGATGAGTTCCACATCACGCGTCTGCGCAAGGCGTCCGCGATGGCGCTCTCGGGCGGAGAGCGCCGCCGCTGCGAGATCGCCCGCGCGTTGGCCGCAAATCCGTCGATCATGCTTCTGGACGAGCCCTTCGCGGGCATCGACCCGATTTCGATCTCGGACATCCGCGAGCTTGTGCTCCAGCTCAAGAAACGCGGCCTCGGCGTCCTCATCACCGATCATAACGTGCGCGAAACACTGGGCATCGTCGATCGCGCTTGCATAATTTACGATGGCCGCGTGCTGTTCGAGGGCACTCCAGAGGCACTTGTGGCCAATGAGGACGTCCGCCGGGTCTATCTAGGGGAAACGTTTAGCCGCTAACATGCTGGCGATGTCGATCGGACCCCGCCTCGATCTGCGCCAGACGCAGCAGCTGGTGATGACACCCCAGCTGCAGCAGGCGATCAAACTGTTGCAGCTCAACAATATCGAGCTCGAGGCGCATGTGCTGGCCGAGATCGAAGCCAACCCGCTGATCGAACTCGAAGGCGCGGAGGCGGGTGACGCCGCCCCCGTCGTCGAGCAATCGAGCGAAGCCGCGTCCCAGAGTGCCGTCTCGGAAACCGGCACCGACGAGCTGATCGCGCGTGGCGAGGGGCTGGGAGATGCGCCGCTCGACGCGGACTATGTCGGCGAGACCTTCCACCACGCCTCCGACGAGCCGACCACCGGCCCGAGCAGCGGCGGCTCGGGCGATGCCGGGAGCGAAGGCGCGGGCGATATCGATGCGCTTGCGCAAAGCGGTCTTGGCCTTGCCGATCATCTGGAATCGCAGGCCGCAAGCCAGCTGACCGGTACCAACCTCGCGGTCGCACGCTACCTGATCGATCAGATCGACGAGGCCGGCTATCTGCGCGCCAATCTGGACGAAGTCGCGGCCGCGCTTGGCGTCACACGCGCGCGCGTCGAGGCAATCCTGCGCCTCGTCCAGTGTTTCGATCCCACTGGTGTTGGCGCACGTTCCTTATCGGAATGCCTTCAGCTCCAGGCGCGCGAGGCGGGGCTTCTCGATCGTTGCATGAAGCTCCTGCTCAAGAACCTCGACGTGCTCGGCCGCGGCGACATGGGCACGCTGCGGCGCATCCTCGGCGTGGACGGCGAGGCGCTGGGCGCGCTCATCCGAACGATCCGCCGCTTCGATCCCAAGCCTGGGCTGCGTTTCGGCGGCGAGCCCGCCACGACCGTCGCCCCCGATGTCCTCGTCCGCCGCACCCCGAGGGGCTGGACGATCGAACTCAATCACGCAACGCTGCCCCGCGTCCTCGTCAATCATCGCTATCATTCCGAACTCGCGCGCGGCGCGACGGGTCACGCCAAAACCTTCCTCAGCGAATGTCTCACCTCGGCGAACTGGCTTGCCAAGGCGCTCGATCAGCGCGCGCGCACGATCGTTACCGTCGCCACCGAAATCGTCCGGCAGCAGGAGGGCTTCTTCGATGCGGGGGTCCTCGCGATGCGCCCGCTGAACCTGCGCACCGTCGCCACCGCCGTTGGCATGCACGAATCGACGATCAGCCGCGTGACGTCGAACAAATATCTCGCTTGCGAACGCGGGATGTTCGAACTTAAATTCTTCTTCGCCCCCGCGCTGCAGGTCGTCGGCGGCACCGCCGAGGACGCCGTCTCCACCACCGCCGTCAAGCTCCGCATCCGCGAGCTGATCGACGCCGAGACGCCCGATACGGTCAATTCAGACGACGCGCTCGTCGATCGCCTCCACGCCGAGGGCTTCGATGTCGCACGCCGCACGGTCGCCAAATATCGCGAGGGCATGGGGCTTGGCTCCAGCGTTTCGCGCCGCCGCCGCTTCGCCATGAGCGCCTGACCCCGCGCAAGCCCTTCCCGCCTGCGTCGTCACCCCCCCGGTAAGTTTGTTGCGTATTTGTAGGGGTGACGCCCATGCCGCTTGCCGGTCCGGTTTTCCTGCGCGCGGGTCTCGCCGCGCCGATCCGTTTGTCCTCCGCCCCCGGCGGCATCGACGGCAATGGCGCCAGCCAGAACGCGCGCTTCTCCCCCGATGGCCGCTCGGTCCTCTTCGAATCGCTCGCGCGCAATCTGGTGGGCGGCGATAGCAACGGCCTGGCCGATCTTTTCGTCGCCAATCTGGACACCGGCGCGATCAGCCGTGTCTCCACCACCGCGTCGGGCCAGCAGATCACCGGCGCTTCGGGCGATGCCCGCTGGGACGCGAGCGGTACGCGCATCGTCTTCGATAGCACCGCCAGCGATCTCATTCTAAGCGGAGACACTAATGGCGCGCGCGATGTCTATGTCAAAGGCCTCGCCAGCGGCACAGTCACGCTCGTCTCCAGTTCGGCCGCCGGGCTGATCGGCAACGGCGATTCGATCAACGGCGTCTTCTCCTCTGATGGCACGCGCGTCGCCTTCGAAAGCCTCGCCACCAACCTCATCGGTGCCGACACCAACCGTGCGCGCGATGTTTTCATCAAGGATCTCGCCTCGGGCCAGCTCACGCGCGTCTCGACCGACAAGGATGGCGGCGAAGCCAACGGCCAGTCGGCGGACGTCGACTGGTCTCCCGATGGCACCAAGATCGTTTTCGCCAGCAACGCGTCCAACCTCGTGGCCGACGATACGAACGCCGCCTACGACATCTTCGTGAAGGATCTGCTGACCGGCGCGATAACGCGCATCTCCACCGATGCGAACGCCTTGCAAGCGAACGGCCACAGCTTTCACGCCCACTTCAGCGCCGATGGACGCGCGGTTGTTTTTGAAAGCCTCGCGAGCAACCTCGTCGCCGGGGACACCAACGGTGCGCGCGACATCTTCAGCAAGGATCTCGCCACCGGCGCGGTCACCCGCCTTTCGACCGACCTCGCGGGCGGCCAGGCGCTCGGCAGCAGCTACGGTCCCGTGCAGGCGAACGGCTGGACCGCGTTTGAAAGCAACGCCGACCTGACCGGCGGCGACAGCAACGCGCGGCGCGACATCTACCTGCATGACGATCTCGGCGACGGTACCCTGCGTGTCTCGCTCGGCGCGGGCGGGGCCCAGCCCAACGCGGACGTGTTCAACCCGGTGCTGGCAGGCGACGGATCGGCGATCCTGTTCGAAAGCGCCGCCAGCAACGTCGCGGGGACCGACGCCAACGGCGTGCGCGACATCTTCCTGGCCAGGCTGGTCGCGTCCGTCACCAGCGGTGCGGTCACCCAGGACGGGACCGCCGCCACTGGCAGCATCTTCTTCGACGATGGCGCGCCCGCCGCCGCGCACCGCGTATCGGTCGTCGCACCCCCGGACGCGCTCGGCGGTTTCACCGCCAGCCTCGCGCTGGATTCGAGCGGCGCTGGCGCGGGGCGCATCGATTGGCGCTTCGCCGGTACGGGCTTCGACGCGCTGGGTGCCGGGCAAACGCTCAGCCAGAGTTTCGGCGTCGTGCTCGACGACGGTGCCGGCCACAGCGCGACGCAGCAGATCACAGTCGCGCTCACGGGGATCAACGATGCGCCGCTCGCCGTCGCCGATGCGCTTGAGCTTGACGCGGGCAACACGCTTGCCGATCTAGCCGCGACGCTGCTCGGCAACGATCGCGACGTCGATCGTGGCGATCGCCTGTCGATCGCGGGGATCGATACGAGCGGCACGCTCGGGCTTGTGACGTTCGATCCAGCCACGGGCGCGTTGGCCTATTCGGCGGACACCGATGCGCTGAGATCGCTGACGCTCGGGGAGACCCTGACCGATCATTTCGTTTACACGGCGCGCGATCTGGCGGGCGCAACCTCGCAAGCGGACGTGACCGTCACCGTGCAGGGCGTCGCGCCGCCGCCGTCGGACGCGGCCGATGTGTTGCGCGCGGCCGCCACGGGCGATCTGCTCGATGGCCTTGGCGGAGACGATACGCTGTATGGCGGTCCGGGGGACGATACGCTGGTCGGCGGCAGTGGGAACGATCAGATGATCGGCGGCGCCGGGGACGATGTCTATTCGGTCGATAGCGTCGGCGACGTCGTTCTCGAAGCGGCGGGAGAGGGG
>JBBQJX010000086.1:0-7337 GCA_038326295.1 Sphingomonadales bacterium | reverse complement strand
CCACCGATCCGCCGTCGCCGATCATCGCACCGACGCGCAGATAGCCCTTGATCAGCGGCGGCAGCGACCGCGCCGCCGCGCGTGCGTCGTACGAACCCACCGGCAGCAGATCGGTCTCCACGCGCTGCCCCGGCCACGCATAGGCGCGCAGTTCGGGCGGTGCGAGGTGGTGGTGGTGCAGATAGGTCAGCGCCTGCGCGTGGTCTCCCACCTCCACGCCGTGCAACGATCCGCAGCCGAACATGTGGCCGATGCCGTTCGCCTTAAGATAGCTCGCGATGCCGCGCCACAGCAGGCTTATCGTGGGCGCATCGCGGAAATCCGCCGCGACGCAACTCCGCCCCAGTTCAAGCAGTTGCAACCCCGTGCCCGCACCCGCCAGCAGCGGCCCCAGATCGAACTCGCCCGCCGAATAGAAGCCGCCGTGCCGCGCCGCCACGCTCTGGCGCAGCAGCCGGTAGGTGCCGACCACCGCCGGGTCGCCGCCACCCGCATGATCGAGCACGAGCAGGTGATCGCACACCGGGTCATACGCATCGACATCGAGCCCGCTCGCGCGCGCCTCCTCGGTCGATTTCGCGCCCTGCTCCTCGAAAAAGATGCGATAACGCAGCGCCTGCGCGAGCGCGATCTCGGCAGGGTTGGCGGCAAGGCGCACCTCGAGCGCGCCCGCGCGGTGGGTGAAGGCGATCGTCGGGTCGGCGGTGTCCGTCACCGGCGCGATATAGCCTCGGTTGCACCGTCGCGCGAGGTGAGAGCGGCGTCGCGATCGACTGGCGGCTTGCCCGCGAGGTGTAATGCTGTCATACTACACTCCGATTTCCACGAGGAGCGCAAGGTGACCACGCAGCCAGAACTTTCGGTGAAGGATTTCTTCGCGCTCGGCAACGCGGCGGCCGACCACACCGCGTCGCTTGCGGTTCGCTACCCGCCCCAGGTCGCGGTCCGACAGCCAGAGGACGCAATCAAAGAGGCCGGCCAGCCTGCCGAGCCGGGGAATGCCGCAGCCGTCTGAGCCGGCCTGACGATAACCGGCTCACTCCCGCGTCACCGCCCGGTCCACCATCCCTCGCCGCGCCATCCACCAGAACAGCGCCACGCCGGGCAGCGCGATCAGCGTGGTCAGCACGTAGAAGTCCGCATAGCCGAACGCCTCGATCAGCGCCCCAGCGCTCGATCCGGTCACGACGCGCCCCACCACGCTCGCCGCCGCGCTGACCAGCGCATATTGCGTGGCGGTGAAGCGCGTGTCGCACAGCGCCGAGAAGAACGCGACCACGGTCACGCCGCCGATGCCGCTCGACAGATTCTCGAACCCGATCGCGCCCGCCATCCCCCAGTTGCTGTGCCCGGCCAGCGCCAGCGCGGCGAAGCTCAGGTTCGATACCGCCATCAGCACCAGGCTGATCAGCACCGATCGCTTCATGCCCATCCCGGCGTACAGCACCCCGCCGATCGCCACCCCCACCAGATAGGCGATCGCGCCCAGTCCGACATCGTAGGTGGCGATCTCGTGATTGGTGAATTTGAGATCGTTGAACAGCAACCGGAAGGTGAGGTTGGCGAGCGTATCCCCCACCTTGTGGATCAGGATGAACAGCAGCACCAGCCCCGCGCCGGGCCGCGAGAGGAACTCGCCGAAGGGCCGCAACAGGCCAGTAAGTCCGCCCCCGCCCGGGGTCGCTGCCACCAAGCGCCGCACGGGTTCCCCCAGCCACGCGCCCGCCGCCAGCGCGGGCAGGGCGAACAGCGTACACGCCAGATAGGCGATCCCCCAGCCATAGGGCGCTGCCAGTTCGAGCGCCAGCGCGCCCGCCGCCACCGATCCGATCCGCCAACCATATTGGCTCATGCCGCTGCCCGTGCCCAGTTGCTCGGGTGCCAGGCTCTCGATGCGGAAGGCGTCGATCACGATATCATAGGTCGCCCCCGCGATCCCCACCATGATCGCCGCCGCCGCCACCGCGCCCAGCCCGGCCTTGGGATCGAGCGCGCCCAGCCACGCCACGCTCGCCATCACCGCCACCGCCGCGAGCAGCAGCCACCCGCGTCGCTGCCCCAGCCGCCCGAGCAGCGGCAGCCGCAGACGATCGACCAGCGGCGCCCAGAACACCTTCAGATTGTACACCAGGAACGCCAGCGCGAATGCGGTCACCGCCTTCTTGTCGATGCCCGATTGCGCCAGCCGCGTCGAAAGCGTCGCGCCGATCATCGCATAGGGAAAGCCCGAACTGATCCCCAGCAGCAGCGCGCCCAGCGGCGCGCGCTCGAGATAGGGGCGGACGGCGGCGGGAAGTCGGTCGCGCCAGTCCGGCGCGGGCGTGGAGTTCATGACCGCAATCCTAGCCGCCCCGATGCGGGCGTCCACTCTTGACACCCCGCACGCCACCTATACTTGCGGCGGCGGGCCACGCGGTCCCAACGCCGCGCAGGCTCTCTGCAAGGAGAGACCATCATGACGATCCCGCTTCCCGCGGTCCGCCCGGCGCGTCCGCATTTTTCCAGCGGCCCCTGCGCCAAGCGCCCCGGCTGGGCGCCGCAAACCCTGAACCTCGAAAGCCTCGGTCGCTCGCACCGCAGCAAGATCGGCAAGGCCCGCCTCGCCGAAGCGATCGCGCGCACGCGCTCGGTGCTGCAGGTGCCCGATACGCACCGCATCGGCATCGTCCCCGCGTCGGACACCGGCGCGGTCGAGATGGCGATGTGGACGATGCTGGGCCAACGCCCCGTCACTGTCCCCGCATGGGAAAGCTTCGGCGAGGGCTGGGTGACCGATGCGGTCAAGCAGCTCAAAATCGATCCCACCCTGCTCCACGCGGACTATGGCCACCTGCCCGATCTCGGCACGATCGACTGGTCGCACGATGTCGTCTTCACGTGGAACGGCACCACGTCGGGCGTGCGCGTGCCCAACGGCGACTTCATCCCGGACGATCGCGAAGGGCTGAGCATCAACGATGCCACCTCCGCCGTCTTCGCGATGGACATGCCGTGGCCCAAGCTCGACGTGACCACCTTCAGCTTCCAGAAGGTGCTCGGCGGCGAGGGCGGGCACGGCGTCATCATCTTGGGACCGCGCGCGGTCGAGCGGCTCGAAAGCTACACCCCCGCCTGGCCGCTCCCCAAAATCTTCCGCCTGACGTCGAAGGGCAAGCTGATCGAGGGCATCTTCACCGGCGAGACGATCAACACCCCGTCGATGCTCGTGATCGAGGATTATATCGATGCGCTGACCTGGGCCGAGGGGCTGGGCGGCCTCCACGGCCTGATCGCGCGCAGCGATGCCAACGCCGCCGCGCTCGCGGCGTGGGTCGAGCGCACCCCGTGGATCGCGCATCTCGCGGTCGCGCCCGCCACGCGCTCGACCACCAGCGTCTGCCTCACCCTGCCGGGCGCTCCGCCCGAACTGCCCAAGGCGATGGCCTCGCTGCTCGAAAAGCAAGGGGTCGCCCTCGACATCGGTGCTTACCGCGACGCCCCGCCGGGCCTGCGCATCTGGTGCGGTGCCACGATCGACACCGCCGATGTGGACGCACTAATCCCCTGGCTCGAATGGGCCTACGCGCAGGCGACCGCGAACTGATCGGCCGATCCCGTGCGCGCCGCCCCCTCCGTCTCGCCGCGCTCGCCACCTCCCCTTCGCGGGAGAGGTGCCCGAAGGGCGGAGGGGGTTAGCGCCGACCGGCCTAGTTCGTCGGTGGCGTCGTCGTGTCGGTGGTCGTCTCGGTCTTCGACTTATGCCCGTGACGCTTCGTCTTCATCTTGGTGTGTGTCGTCGAGGTCGTCATCGGATCGGACGGCGGCGGTGCCATCGCAGGATCGGTCGCGGTCGTCGTGGTCGAACTCGCCGTGCCATCGGGTGTCTGCACCGTGGTCGACGTCGAACCGGGGGCGGCGGTCGTGCTCGTCGTGGTCTGCGCCAGCACGCTCAGCGGCAGCGCGGCAATCGCGGCGGCCATTACAACAATACGCATGCGAATGTTCCTTCTCGTTACTCGCACCTTTCCAGGCACGCCCCGTTATAATGCGCAAGTCGCCCGAACGGACCCGTGCCCAACCGGATTCCAACACTTCTCATCGTTTCTGAACCAGTCCTTCCCCAACTTTTCCGGAGACTTCCCATGCCCAAAGTCCTCATCGCCGATTCGATGTCCCCCCTCGCCCTCGAAACTTTCACGCGTCGCGGGATCGAAGCGCACGAGCGCACCGGGCTGTCCAAAGACGAACTGAAGGCGATCATCGGCGAGTATGACGGCCTCGCAGTGCGCTCCGCCACCAAGGCCACCGCCGACGTGATCGCCGCCGCCCCCAGGCTGAAGGTTATCGGCCGCGCCGGCATCGGCGTCGACAACGTCGATATCCCCGCAGCGTCCGCCGCCGGGATCGTCGTCATGAACACGCCGTTCGGCAATTCGATCACCACGGCCGAACATGCGATCGCGCTCATGTTCGCGCTCGCCCGCGATTTGCCGCAGGCGGACGCCTCCACCCAGGCGGGCAAGTGGGAGAAGAACCGCTTCATGGGCGTCGAACTCTACGCCAAGACCTTGGGCCTCATCGGCTGCGGCAATATCGGCGGCATCGTGGCGGAACGCGCGCTGTCGTTGAAGATGAAGGTGATCGCTTACGATCCCTTCCTCACGCCCGAACGCGCCACCGAGATCGGGGTGGAGAAGGTCGAACTCCCCGAACTGCTCGCGCGCGCCGATTTCATCACGCTCCACACGCCGCTGACCGAGAGCACGCGCAACATCCTGTCCGCCGCCGCTTTGGCGCAGACCAGGCCGGGCGTGCGCATCATCAATTGCGCCCGCGGCGGCCTGATCGACGAGGTTGCGCTCAAGCAGGGCCTCGAAAGCGGCCACATCGGCGGCGCGGCGCTGGACGTGTTCGCGGAGGAGCCCGCCAAGGCCAACCCGCTGTTCGGCACCAAGAACCTCATCTGCACCCCGCATCTCGGCGCCAGCACCGAAGAGGCGCAGGTCAACGTCGCGCTCCAGGTCGCCGAACAAATGGCGGACTTCCTGCTGACGGGTGCGGTCGCGAACGCGCTCAACACGCCGTCGGTCTCGGCCGAGGATGCGCCGCGCCTCAAGCCCTACATGGCCTTGGCCGAAAAGCTCGGCCTGCTGCTCGGCCAGCTCACCCCGTCCGGCCTCAGCGCGGTGCAAATCGAGGCCGAGGGCGCGGCGGCCGATCTCAACCTGAAGCCGCTGGTGGCGGCCGCGCTCGCCGGGCTGATGCGACCGCACTCGGACACGGTGAACATGGTCAACGCGCCGTTTCTGGCGAAAGAGCGCGACATCGCGGTCGCCGAAACGCGCAACAGTCGCGAGGGCGATTACCACACGCTGCTGCGCATCACCGCGCAGACCCCCGATGGCGAACGCAGCGTCGCCGGAACGCTGTTCGCCGACCGCGAGCCGCGTCTGGTCGAGCTGTTCGGCGTGAAGATGGAGGCCGCGCTCACCGGCCGGATGCTGTTCATCGTCAACGAGGACAAACCCGGCTTCATCGGCCGCCTCGGCGCCACCTTGGGCGACGCGGGGGTGAACATCGGCACCTTCCATCTGGGCAGGCGTACGGCGGGCGGCGAGGCGGCGCTGCTGCTCAGCGTCGATCAGCCCATTCCCGAGCCATTGCTGTGGACGATCTGCCGGTTGCCGGGGGTTAAGGAGGCGAGGGGGCTGGGGTTTTAGGTTGCAGACCTGTACGAGCGGTCGGGCAGGAAGCGCCCGAAAGTTTGACGTCCCGGCCCGATAGCAATCCCCTGAAACCGGACGAATTTTCGAGGTGCTTTCGAAGAGTGACTAATGGGTATAATTAGCCTAATTCGGCTTTCTGAATGAGCCTGCGTCAATGCGGGTGGACCGAGTGCTTGAGCCCAGCACGGTTTTAGACTAATGAGTCATACATTATGGCGAATGACTTTATATTGCCGCGTAAGGAAAAGTGATGCGACAAAGTTTCGTGGCTGTTTGCTCAATCGCTTTTGTCTGTTCCTGCTCTGCTACAATTAATCAAGCGAGTTTTGCTCCCAAGTCATCGACCAAAGCGCCTGCCACTATTCTCACCGCGCCTTTTGGCTATCAAACGACCGAACAGCTTGTTGACCTTGGTAAAATAGGTAAAATTCACGTCGTTCGGCTTTCGCGCTCAGGCAACAGATCAGTATTAATCTATAGTGGTGGCAACGGCAACTTCGTATCTGCACTTACAAAACGTAGCGCTTTACTCGCCAAAGCAGCTAATACTGACCTTATTTTATATGATTACTCGGGACGCGGCGGCACGACCGTACCAGCCACGATCGATGCTAATCTTGCGATGACAAAGGAGTTGCCCGCAAGATTGCGCGACATGGGCTGGCTTGGACCAGGCCCCGTATTTTCTTATGGTTTTTCATTTGGCGGCGCGCAAGCGGCGGCAATGGTGCGCAGTGGCGGTTTTCAAGGTCTAATTATCGAAGCAAGTGCGTCGGATTATGCTGCTGTCGGACATGACTTTATACCAGGCGGCCTCAGGCCATTCGTAAAGTTAAAAGTAAATCCCGATCTCAAACGGTTTGACTATTATGGTTATGCTCGTGACGCCAAAATCCCGGTGCTCCTGCTCTCAGGTCGCGACGATAAAGTCGTTCGCCACCAACGCGTGATAGACTTTGCTGAAAGGCTGAAGCGCGACGGGGTCAATGCAAGATTTGTAGCGACGCCCGGTGGACACGGTGACTCATTGCTGTCCGCAGAAGGGCAAGCGGCGCTGCGCTCATTTGTTGCCGCAGTTGAAAAATAAAGTCCAAGATGGAGCGTCCGCTCGATTCTGGTAACTAACTGCGTCTACCCAGTTGGCGAGTCTACAACTAGCAAGTCTATTTGCACGATGACTCGGTTTGTATCTAAAAGTCGGCAGTCTGCTTTGTTCCCCATTGCCGACGTAAACCGCCAGACCGCTTGCCACCCAATTGCGGACGATCTTTATGGCCGCATCCGTGGGAACACCCCACCCCCAACCTTCACCCCAGCCCCGCCCCCAGCGCATCCAACACCCCCGGCCACCAGCGTCGGTGTAGCGCCAGCCCCTCGTCCCATTCGGGCCCGCGCCCGAAGCCCGCGTGGGTCAGCGTCAGCAGGCTCCCCGCGCCCTCCTCCTCGAACGTCAGCGTCAGCAAGGTCGCCTGCCCGCCGATCGCCCGCAGCGCGCCCGGCATCGGCCATTCCACGCTGAGCAAACTGCCCGGCGTGCGCACGCGCACGCGCTCGGGTGCATCGGCGGCCAGCCCCAGACCGTCCACCGCGCGCCACAGCGCATCCACGCCCACCTCGAACTGGCGCTGTTCG
>JBBQJX010000085.1:0-7346 GCA_038326295.1 Sphingomonadales bacterium | reverse complement strand
CCCCGAAGGGCGCGTCCCCTGGTCGGGCCACTCGGGTCGCTACGCCGCAGCGCAGGTGCTCGACGAGATCGCGGGGCACAAGACCAGCCTCGTCTTCTGTAACACCCGAAGTCTGGCCGAACTGATTTTTCAGGATCTGTGGGCAGTTAACGAGGCGCACCTGCCGATTGGCATCCACCACGGCAGCCTCGCGATCGAAGCACGGCGCAAAGTGGAAAATGCGATGGCGGACGGCAAGCTGCGCGCGCTGGTGGCCACCGCGAGCCTCGATCTGGGGGTGGACTGGGGGAACGTGGACCTGGTGGTGCAGATGGGCGCGCCCAAGGGTTCGTCGCGCATGCTGCAGCGCATCGGTCGCGCCAACCACCGGCTCGACGAGGCATCGAAGGCGCTGATCGTGCCGGGCAACCGGTTCGAATATCTGGAGGCGCAGGCGGCGCTCGATGCGATGCACGAGGGCGCGCTCGATACCGAGTATTTCCGCCCGGGCGCGTTGGACGTCCTCGCGCAGCACATCATGGCGCTCGCGATCGCAGCCCCCTTCACCACCGACGAGTTGCACGCGGAGATCACCTGTGCCGCGCCCTATGCCGCGCTCGACCGGGAGACGCTGGAACGTGTGCTGCAATTCGTGTCCGACGGCGGCTATGCACTGAAGGCGTACGATCGCTTCCGCCGCATCACGCTCGGCAAGGACGGCCGCTGGCGCGTCACACACCCGCGCTTCATCCGCCAGCACCGCGAGAATGCGGGGGTGATCGTCGATGCGCCCGTGCTCAGCGTACGCTTCAAGAACGGCCGCAAGCTCGGCACGGTGGAGGAGTTCTTCGCTTCGACGCTCCGGGCGGGGGACACGTTCTTCTTCAGCGGGCTGTCGCTCGAGGTGGACCGGATCGAGGCGACCGATCTCCTCGTCCACGCAACGTCTAAACCCGCGCGCATCCCGACATATGTCGGCACGCGCATGGCGATGTCCACCAGCCTTGCCGCGCGCGTGCGGGCGTTCCTGCATGAGCCCGAGGAATGGCCTCGCTTTCCGCCCGACGTGCAGGAGTGGCTGGAGGTGCAGCAACGACGCTCCAAACTCCCCGCACCCAATCAGCTGCTGGTGGAGACGTTTCCCCTGAAGGGCCGCCACTACATGGTCGCCTACAGCTTCGAGGGGTGGAACGCGCACCAGGCGCTCGGCATGTTGCTGACGCGGCGGATGGAGAGCGCGGGGCTGAAGCCGCTGGGGTTCGTCAGCAACGATTATGCGCTGGCCTGCTACGGGCTGGAGCCGATCCGCGATCCGGGCACGCTGCTTTCGGCCGACATCCTGCAGGACGAGTTCAAGGCGTGGGTGGAGGATTCGAGCCTGCTCAAGCGCGCCTTCCGGGAGGTGGCGATCATCGGCGGGCTGATCGAGCGCCAGCAGACGGGCCAGCGCAAGACGGGCCGCGCGCTGACGATCAGCACCGACCTCATATACGACGTGCTGCGCCGCCACGAACCCGGCCACCTCCTCCTGCGCGCCGCGTGGGACGATGCGCGCGCGCGGCTGACCGATGTGGGGCGGCTGGCGGACCTGATGGAGCGCGCGGCCGGCACGCTGCTCCACGTCGATCTGCCGCGCGTGTCGCCGCTGGCGGTGCCGGTGCTGACGCTGATCGGCCGCGAGCGCGTCGCTTCGGGCACGGTGGACGATGAACTGCTGATCGAGGCGGAGGCGTTGGCGGCCGAGGCGATGCGGGTGGATTGAGGCGGCGGCGCCGGGGGGTCAGATCAGCAGCGTTGCGATCCCGAGTTCTCGCCCCGCTTCTGCCTGCGCGATATCGAGCGTCGCCAACGTATCGCCGCGATCCGCCGCGATCGCCAAATGCAGCGCGTCGGGCGCGCGCAAGGCGAGGGCATGATGCGCGCAGAACCGGGCGGCGGCGATGAAATGCGCCGCTTTAATAGGAGGGATCGTTATCATGCTGGCGACGAACCGTGCGTAGGCCGCCATCGCTAGCGCACGGCCCTCAACGGTGATCGAACCCGTCCTGATCTTGAGCGACAGCGCGCTCGCCACTTCGGCCGACACCCAATCGCTGATCGCCAGCGTGCGCGGCGGCTGAGCGATGACCCAGCAGTGGGCGCGTTCGCTCGCGGGTTCCGGGGTGAGCAGCGCCACGATCAACGACGAGTCGAGATACACGCTCAAAGCTGGTCGTTTTCACGCGCCCATTGTACGAAGCAGACACCTGATTCGTGGCTCCATTCCGGCATCGTCGCGCGCAGGCGACGCAACTCCTCCAGATCGATCTTCTCGCGCACTGGCTCGGGCGGCACCAGCCGTGCGGCCACTTTGCCACGGCGCGTGATTTCGATCGTTTCGCCCGCTTCGGCGCGATTTACCGCTTCGCTGAACTTTGCTTTTGCCTCCGCCAAATTCATCGCCTCGCCCTTTATGACCAACTCATGGTCATCTAGGACAGGCACCTCCCGTGATCAACGGTGCCTCAGGCGGCGGGTTTGCGAAACCGGTAGACAAACTGGTCCGTATGGCCGCGCACCGAGGGGTCGAACACCGCTGCCGTGTGCGCATCGGCAGGGTTGGCAAGCACGTTGCTCTCGCCATCGAACACGAAGCCCGCTGCGGTCACCTCGGCCTTGACCACCGCCGGATCGATCCGGTGCAGCGTGTTCGTGTCACGCACCCCCGATCCCGCCGCCGCAGCGTGGTCCGCCACCACATAGATCCCACCGGGTTTCAGCTGCGCGAACATCGCCTTGTTGGTGCGCTCGATGCTGCCGGCCGGGGCGTTGTGCAGATCGTGATAATTCTGCGCGGTCCACACCACATCGAGGAGTTCGGGCGGAAAGGACTGCGCGCTCCACGCCAGCACCTTTACATTGCCATTGCCTGGTTCGGCCGCCATCGCCTGCATCGCGGTGAGCGCCTCGGGGTGCGTGGCGGCAAAGGCTGCGGGAACCAGCGCGTAGACCGTGCCTGTGGGCCCGACCGCGCCTGCGAACACGCGCGTGAAATAGCCACCTCCCGGGATCAGATCGGCCACTTTCGATCCGGGCTTTATGCCGACGAACGCGACCATCTCGGCGGGTTTGCGTGCTGCGTCGCGTGCGGTGTCTGCGGCCGGGCGCGGCGCGGGCTGCGCCATGCCGGTGGTTGCAATCAAAGCGCCGATGAGCGCCAAACCGATGCGTGACATGTCGTTTCCTCCGCGAGTTCGCGAGACGGCATAGCAACGACCGGCTGGGGGCGACAGCGCGCCGCACGACCAACGGACGACAGCGTTCGACCAACAGCGTTGCCTTACCCCGCGGTCAGCATCCCGTGCTTGCGGAGGCAATGGCGCAGCTGATCGTAGGTGAGTTCGAGCGCGGCGGCGGTGGCGCGCTGGTTGTGGCGGTGGTGGATCAGCGCGCGTTCGAGCAGATCGCGCTCGAAGCCCGAGACCGCGTCGCGGTAGTTGCCCGGTTCGGGCGGCGGGGCGGCGACCGGCTCCTGGGGCTCGGGTTTCGCCCCAGGCCGCCACGGACTATCGAACGGATCGAGCTGGATCGCGCCGATGGGCACCTCGTGGTCCGCCCAGCGGTGGACCGCACGTTCGACCACGTTGCGCAGTTCGCGAATGTTGCCGGGCCATTGGTAACGCACCAGTTGCGCGCGCACCGCATCGGCGAAGCCGGGGAAACCCTCCCAGCCCAGTTCGGCCGCCATCTTGCGCCCGAAATGTTCGGCCAGGCCCAGCACATCCTCACCGCGCGCGCGCAGGGGCGGCAGCGTGATCACTTCGAAGCTCAGCCGGTCAAGCAGATCGGCGCGGAAGCTGCCGACCTCGACACAGTGGGGCAGATCGACATTGGTGGCGCCAACCAGCCGCACGTCGACATGGATCGGCTTGTTCGCGCCGATGCGGGTGAGTTCGCCATATTCGACGACCCGCAGCAGCCGGTCCTGCGCGGGTTTGGCGAGCGTGCCGATCTCGTCGAGGAACAGCGTGCCGCCGTCGGCCTCCTCGAAGCGCCCGGCGCGCGACCGCGTCGCCCCGGTGAACGATCCGGCCTCGTGCCCGAACAGTTCGGCATCCACCAGGTTCTCGGGCAACGCGGCGCAGTTCATCGTCACCAGCGGCCCGCCCCAGCGCGGGGACGAGCGATGCAGCCGCTCGGCGATCAGTTCCTTGCCCGTGCCGCGCTCGCCGATCACCAGCACGGGACGATCGAGCGCGGCGGCCGCCTCTGCCCGGTCGAGCGCGTCGAGGAACACGCTCGATTGGCCGACAAGTTGCGCGGGGGTCACCATCGGCGGGCGGGTTAGCGGTTTTTCCTACGGGTTGGCAATTTCCGCAGGCGCGAACGCGCCGCTACCTCGTCGAAACGTTGCAATTCCGCCATTCCAGCATTTGGCACGCACCTTGCATGGCATGGGACGTAGGCGGGGATGGTCCCCGCCGGACAAGGAAAGGAACCCCGCCATGCTCAACAATCTCCGCCACGCAGTGTTCGCCACGATCGCTTCGGTTTTCGTCGGTGCCATGTTCATCGCCGCCGCCGCCGGCCCCGCGATCACCGCGCCGCTCGCCTGACCTCCGCACACCACAAGGAATCAGCCCATGGGCATCTTCTCCCGCACCCGCGACATCGTCGCTGCCAACGTCTCGGACATGCTCGATCGCGCCGAGGATCCCTCCAAGACCATTCGCCTCATCATCAACGAGATGAACGAGACGCTGATGGAAGTCCGGGCCTCGGCCGCGCGTGCCATCGCCGACCAGAAGGAATTGAAGCGCGCCGCTGACAAGCTCGGTGCCGCGCAGTCCAACTGGGCCGAGAAGGCCGAGCTTGCGATGAGCAAGGGACGTGAGGATCTCGCCAAGGCGGCGTTGATCGAAAAGGCCAAGATGGGCCAGCTTGCGGCTGCCACGAGCCAGGAAATCGGCACGATCGAGCAGTCGCTCAAGGGTTACGAGGCGGACATCGCCAAGCTCGAGAGCAAACTGCGCGAGGCGCGCAGCCGCCAGGGCTCGCTCATCACGCGTCTGGAGACCGCCGAGAATCGCGGCCGCCTGCGTCGCATGACGAGCGGCCCCAAGATCGAGGACGCGTTCGCGCGCTTCGAGATGCTCGAGCGCCATGTCGATCTCGCCGAAGGCCATGTGGAAAGCTACGATATCGGCCGCACGCGCAGCCTCGATGACGAAATCGCCGATCTGCGCACCGAGGAAGCGGTCGATGCTGAGTTCGCCGCTTTGAAGGCGCGCATGACAAAGGCGGAGGCCTGACATGGGAGATGGAATGACTGCGATCGGCGTCTGCGCGATCCTCTTCATCGGCCTGCCGTGGCTCTTTCTCCACTATTCGACACAGTGGAAGCGCGCCCGAGGCCTTTCGATCGAGGATGAACGCCTGCTCGACGACTTGCACGAGACCGCGCGTCGCCTCGACGAACGGCTGCAATCGATAGAGCGGATCATGACCGCCGAAAACCCCCGCTGGCGCGAACTCAATGGCACCAGCGATCTGCAATCCCTCGATAGGAGGCACTGATGGAAAGCCGCACGAAATTCTACCGCGACAAAGTCAACGGCAAATGGATGGGTGTGTGCGCGGGCCTCGCGGATTATCTCGGTGTCGATGTCACCTGGGTCCGTGTCGGCTTCGTCATGGGTACGCTGTTCGGCGGGGGTTTCCCGCTCCCGCTCTACTTCGTCATCGTGTGGTGCACCGACGGAAAACCCGCCGCGCAATATCATGATGACCCGGAGCGCGCCAAATTCTGGTCCGATGTCCGCGTCGCCCCGCAGCGCACCGTTCGCGACGTCCACAGTCGCTTCCGCGATCTGGATCGCCGTCTGCGGGACATCGAGGCGCACGCGGTGAACTCGAACACCCGCCTCGCCGCCGAGATCGACAGCCTTCGCTAACCGCCCGCCCAACAGGGGAGACATGTCCGTGCCCACCGCCACCGCCACCAGCGCCGACAATGAAGACGGCAGCTCGGCCGATACCGCCACCACCACCGTCTCGGGTCCCGATGGATCGACCGTGATCACCAAGGCCGGACCCGACGGCGTGACCAAGACGGTCACCGGGTCCGATGGCTCGACCGTGATCACCAAGATCGGCCACGGCAACGAGGTCGGCAGCGTCACCACCATCTCGCGCGACGATGAGCCGCCCTCGATCCGCCCGGACGGGATGCATGGCTTCCACAGCTGGATGTTCCTGATCGTGCTCTTCGTCGCAGCGGGCCTCATCCGCACGTGGATCCGCGCCCGCCACGGGGACACGCGCACCAATCGCCAGCGACGGCGTGACGAGCGCGCCGGGATCATGGCCCCTGCCATGATGCCCACCCGCGAGGCCGAACTGCTCGCCGAGGAGAATGAGCAGTTGAAGTCCCAGATCGTCCGCATGGAGGAGCGCGTGCGCGTGCTCGAGCGCATCGTCACCGATCCCGCCAAGCGCGTCTCCGACGAGATCGACGCGCTGCGCTGAACCCGCGCCCCCCAACCAGACGAGGATATCGCGATGAACTGGAGTGGACCTGAATTTGTACTCGGCATCATCGGCATCGGTGCCGGCTGCACCCTGCTCAATACCTGGATCCGCGCCCGGCACGGCTATCCGGTCGAGAACGAGCAGGGCGGCATGTCGACCAAGGACGGCGTATTGCCGTCGGAGCGCAAGGTCGAGCTGCTCGAGGCCGAGAATGCGGCGCTGCGCGGCTCGATGACGCGCATGGAGGACCGCGTCGCGGTGCTCGAACGCATCGCTACCGATCCCGGCGCGCGGCTCGACCGCGAAATCGCCGGACTGCAAACAAACCTCAACTAGGAGCCACCGTTATGAGCCCCGACATGCTTTACGCCTTCATCCCCATCACCGCGCTCCTGATCCCCGTGGTCGCGATCCTGTCGCACCCCATCGGAAAGTGGATCAAGCTCAAGGAGCGCGCGCTCGAACTCGCCGCCACCACGGCGGGCGAGCAGGCCGCGCAATATGCCGCCAAGATCGAGCGGCTGGAGCAACGTGTTGCGGTGCTCGAGCGCATCGCGGTCGATCCCGGCCACGCGCTCGGCCAGGAGATTGAGAAGTTGCGCACCTTGCCGCTCAACTGAAGCCCGTCACCCGTCGAAGCGCATCCGGGGTTGGTCGAAACGCCTCCCCTCCCGCCCTCGACGCGCCCGCGTCTGCCGCCACAGGAGCCTTTCGTATGAACCAGTATGAGATGATCGTCCTGATCGTGATCGCCGCGCTTGTCGCGAAGGTGATCCGCGACCGGAGCCGGATGCGTTTTACCGCCGCGCCGCCGCCCGCCAGCGCCGAGACCGATGCGCTGATCGTGGAAGTGGCCC
>JBBQJX010000084.1:0-7374 GCA_038326295.1 Sphingomonadales bacterium | reverse complement strand
GGGGTGCGGTTCAATTTCCTCAAGCGCCTCGTGGACAATACACCCAGGCACAAATTCCTCGATATCGCGCGCCGCATCGCGCCGCTGGGCTGGCATGTGGTGGTGTATTTCGAGGCCGATCTGCTGGGCGAGCTGGTGCCGTTCCTCGAAGCTATCCCCACGACCATTGTGGTCGATCATCTGGGCCGCCCCGATATCGCGCAGGGGCCGGGCGGGCGAGACATCGCCGCGTTCATCGCGCTGCTCGACGCGCACCCGAACATCTGGACCAAGGTCTCGGGGGCGGAGCGCCTCTCGATCACGGGCCCACCCTATGCGGACTTCATCGAGGTGGTGCGGCCTGTGGTCGAGCGCTTTGCCGACCGCGTGCTGTGGGGAACCGATTGGCCGCACCCCAATATGGAGCACCGCATCCCCGACGATGGCCTGCTTGTGGACGTGATCGCGGGGATCGCGCCCACCGCAGCTCTGCAGCGCGCACTGCTGGTCGATAATCCGATGCGGCTTTACTGGCCCGAAGAGTTACTACCGCCCAGCCCATAGCGCGCGGGTTGACGCCGACCTTGCGCAGGTCGCCGTCCACGGTTTTTGGGAGGCACCGGCTGCGTTGAAAGGATTGTCTGGCGGATCGGGAGTCCGCCAAATGGGAGGCCGGTCCGTCGGCCGGAGTGTCGGCTTCGCGCCCGAACTCGGCCGTTGCCGTCCACTCTCGCGCGTCCCGTAACCTGCCGTTCGGTCAGAACGCGGCTGATGATTTCTGAATTACTGCATCGCGGACAAAGCGAAATGGCCGGTTTTGGCTTGGGCGGCGTGGAAGCAGACCATGTCGGGGGAAACGGGATCGTACAACTGTGAACGCGATCAGCGACCCTGCACTCGCTCGACCAGGAAGTCCTGGAAACACCGCGCTATTTTGCCCGGCAGCGAGGACGGCCTTGCGCTTGCCGGCTTGACGGCACAAACAGCTACGGTTCCGCAACGAGACGGACCTGCTTGCAGTGCAACACTTCATCCCCGATCAACAGGATTTAGAAAGGACGTCACATGCGGGCTTGGGTCTTGTTGGGCAGTGTCGGAGCGTTGTCCGTGCTCGGAACGAGCGCGTATGCTCAAGAGGCCGCAAGCCCGGAAGCAATCACCCCCGCTACGTCGTCCGGTCAGTCCACAAGTGTCGAGCCCCGGCCGGGCGATGGCGGGACCGTTGGCCAGCTTGACGAGATTGTGGTCACGGCCCAGCGGCGACGCGAATCGGTGCAATCAGTGCCGATCGCGATTTCGGTGGTCAGCGGCCAGACGCTGACGGAGCGCGGCGCGACGACCGTCAACGATCTCCAGCGGCTGGTGCCCAGCCTGCAGGTCGAGCCCGCATTCGGCGGCGGGCAACCGCAGTTCCGCCTGCGCGGCGTGGGCTTCGAGGATTACGCGACGAACAACAGCCCGACGGTCGGCACCTATATCGACGACATCGCCTATCCCATTCCGGCCAACACGCAGGGGTTGCTGTTCGATATCGAGCGCGTGGAAGTGCTGCGCGGGCCGCAGGGCACGCTGTACGGCCGCAACACCACGGGCGGCGCGCTCAACATCGCAACGGCCGCGCCGACGGCCAGCTTCAGCGCGGGCGCGCTCGCGGAATATGGCCGGTTTGACACGTTCCGGGGCGAAGGCTTCGTCTCGGGTCCGCTGGCCGAGGGCCTGAGCGCCCGATTGTCGATCGGAGCGACGCAGGGCGGCGGCTTCCAGCGCGAGCGCGACACCCGCCAGCATCTGGGCGACGCGGACGTGATCGCGGGCCGCGTCAAGCTCGCCTATGAACGTGGCCCGGTGCACGTGACGCTGATCGGACAGTATAATCGCGACCGCTCGGAGGGGCGCGGCGTATATCTGTTCACGCCGACACCAGGACCCAATCCCGTCGGTCCCGACGATCGGCGCACGACGGGGTTCGGCCTTTCGCCCAGCTTCGCCGCGCTGCTCGGTTATCCGGTGAACCAGAAGCCGTTCCGCGACAACGACAGCTACACCGGCAGCGCGAACATCGCCGTCGATGTGGGCCCGGTAACGCTGACGTCGATCAGCGCCTATCAGAATTTGAACCGCATCGAGTTGAACGACTGGGCGGCGCTGCGGACGGGCAATTCGGACGTCTGGTTCCGCAGCAAGGCGGACGTGGTCAGCCAGGAATTCCGGCTGGCGTCGAACGGCGAGGATCGATTGCGCTACACGCTCGGCGTTTATTACTCGAACGAGAAGCTGAACGAAGTCTATCGCTCGGACTTTCTCGACGCCGGGTTCGGGTTGTCGGCCTTTACCCCCTACCGCCAGCGCACCGAAAGCATCAGCGGCTTCGGCCAGCTGGAATACAAGCTCACCAATGCGCTGACCCTGATCGGCGGCGCGCGCTACGAGTTCGAATCGAGGCGGCTGATCGGCATCGAGACGCTGGGCCTCATTCCGAACGGACCGACGATCCCGTTCGTAACCCCACAGAACCGGCGGATCACGATCGACGACTGGTCGGGCAAAGTCGGCCTGCAATATCAGCTGCGCCCCGACGTGCTGTTATACGCAACCGCGAGCAAGGGGCTGAAATCGGGCGGGTTCACCGCGGTCAACACGCTCGCGGTGAGCCAGGTCGATCCGTTCAAGCCCGAAACGCTGTATGCGTACGAGGCTGGCGTCAAAGGCGATTTCGCCGATCACCGCGTGCGGATCAACGCGTCGGGCTATTATTACGATTACCGCGACCAGCAGGTGCAGGGCGTGGTGCTGAACACCGTCAACGGCGTCACGACGCGCATCGGCCGCATCACCAACGCGCCGCGTTCGGAGATCTTCGGCGGCGAAGTCGAGCTGACGGTGCGGCCGGTGCCGCCGCTGACGATCTCGCAGACCGTAGGCTATGTTCACGGCGAATACCGGGAGTTCCTCGATCCCGATCTCGGCGGCGCGATCATCGACCGGAAGGGCCAGCGAATCGGCTTTCCCGAGCTGACGTATAATGGCGACGTTCGCTACACGCTGCCAGCGGGCGCTTACGACGTGACCGGGCAGATGAACTACAGCTTCCGGGACAACAGCACGCTGGCCGTGCTGCGCACCGCGGGCGATACCTTCAAGGTCGCGAGCTACTGGCTGGTCGATGCGTCGCTCAGTGTCGGACCGCACGACGGCAAGTGGCAGGCGGCGCTGTGGGGACGCAACATCCTCGACGCCGGCTACGATCTCGCGCGCAACTTCTTCATCGGCGGCTACAACATCGCCGCACCCGGAACGCCCGCCACCTATGGCGTGCGCGGAAGCGTGCGCTTCTGAGCGGCCTGCGCTAGGCTCGCGCCCATGAAACTGTTGACGCTGCCGGGAGACGGGATCGGCCCCGAGGTGATGCGCGAGGCGCTGCGCGTGGTCGACTGGCTGCGCGCCGCGCGCGGGCTGGCGATCACGGTGGCCGAGGCGGACGTCGGCGGCATCTCGATCGACTGCCACGGCACGCCGCTGACCGACGCGGCGTTCGCCGAGGCGGCCGGAGCGGACGCCATCCTGTTCGGCGCGGTCGGCGGGCCGAAATGGGAGGGGCTGCCGCGCGCCGCACGGCCCGAACAGGGGCTGCTGCGGCTGCGGCGCGAGCTCGGCCTGTTCGCCAACCTGCGGCCCGCGACGGTCCATCCGGCGCTGCTCGACCACTCGGGCCTGACGGCGGAGCGCGCACGCGGCGTCGACCTCCTCTTCGTGCGCGAACTGACGGGCGGCGTCTATTTCGGTGAGCCGCGCGGGCAAAGTGGCCATCCGCCCGAGCGCCGCGCGCTCGACAGCCAGGTCTATACCGAAGCCGAAATTGCCCGCGTGGCCCATGTCGCCTTTGGCCTCGCCGAACGTCGCACGCGCCGCCTGCATTCGGTCGAGAAGGCGAACGTCATGGAGACGGGCCAGCTATGGCGCGCGGTGGTGAGCGAAATCGCGCCAAAATATCCGGACGTGACGCTGACCCACATGTTCGCGGACAATTGCGCGATGCAGCTCGTGCTCCGGCCGACGCAGTTCGACGTGATCGTCACCGACAATCTCTTCGGCGATCTCTTGTCCGATCTGGCGGGCGGGATCGTGGGTTCGCTCGGACTGTTGCCCTCAGCCGCGCTTGGCGCGGGCGAGCCGGGCCGGACGCGGGGGCTTTACGAGCCCATTCACGGCTCCGCCCCCGACATTGCGGGGCAGGGCAAGGCCAACCCCGTGGCCGCCATCCTGAGCCTGGCCATGGCGCTGCGCCACTCGCTCGGCGAACCCGCGCTGGCGCTCGAGATCGAGGCGGCGGTCGATCGCGCCATCGCGGGCGGGGCGCGGACTGCGGACATCGGCGGATCGCACGCCACGCGGCAGGTGGGCGATGCGATTCTGGCGCAACTGGGGTGAGCCCGCCGCTTCTCGAGACGATTGCGCACGCGATCGACGCGCGCGAGGACGAACTGGTCGCGCTGACGCAAGCGCTCATTCGCGTGCCCACGGTCAACCCGCCGGGCGACGCCTATCGTCCCTGCGCGGAGTTGATCGGCGATCGCCTCGCGCGGCGCGGGTTCGACGTGCACTATCTCCGCGCGGAGGGCGCACCCGGCGACACCGATCGCCACCCCCGGATCAACGTCATCGCTCGACGCGAGAACGGCCGGCCCCGTCCGTGCGTCCACTTCAACAGCCATATCGACGTGGTCGAGCCCGGACAGGGCTGGACCCGCGATCCGTTCGGCGGCGAGCGCGAGGGCGACCGCATCTACGGGCGCGGAAGCTGCGACATGAAGGGCGGTCTCGCCGCGTCGATCGTTGCGGTCGAGGCGCTGATCGACAGCGGCGCGGACCTTCCCGGCGCACTCGAAATCTCGGGCACGGTCGACGAGGAATCGGGTGGCTATGGCGGTGTCGCCTGGCTGGCTGAGCGCGGGTGGTTCTCGCCGCCGCGCGTCGATCACGTCATCATCCCCGAGCCGCTCGGCGTCGACCGGGTGTGCATCGGCCACCGGGGCGTGTGGTGGGGCGAGGTCGAGACGCACGGTCGCATCGCGCATGGATCGATGCCCTTCCTCGGCGAAAGCGCGATCGGCCACATGGGAGCGGTGCTGGCCGCGATCGAGTCGCGGCTGCTGCCGGCGCTGGCCGTCCGCCGGACCGCGATGCCCGTGGTGCCCGAAGGCGCACGCGCCTCCACGCTGAACATGAACTCGCTCCACGGCGGCCAGATCGAACCCGTCGGGGACGGCCTGCCTTCGCCCTGCGTGGCCGACAGCTGCCGGTTGGTGATCGACCGGCGTTTCCTGGTGGAAGAGTCGCTCGACGACGTGCGCCGCGAGATCGTGGACCTGCTCGATCGCGTCGCTGCCGAGCGCGCGGGCTTCCGCTATTCGCTGCGCGACCTGTTCGCGGTGCATCCGACGCTGGCGGAGCGCGATGGCCCCGTGGTGACCGCGACGATGGACGCAGTGCGGCGTGTGACGGGCCGCGAGGCGGCGATCGTCTGTTCGCCCGGCACCTACGACCAGAAGCATATCGACCGGATCGGGCGGCTGAAGGAGTGCATAGCCTATGGCCCGGGCATTCTCGATCTCGCGCACCAGCCGGACGAATATGTCGAGGTGTCCGCCATGCTCGCGTCGGCCAACGTGATGGCGATCGCCGCGCACGCGCTCCTCACGCGGTGATCGGGCGCGTCTGGCTGATCCTGCTGCTGGCGTTGCTGGCCGGGGCGGCGCGCGCGGGCGGAACGCTGACGCTCGGCATCCCGCTCGAGCCGCCCAACCTCGATCCCACGACGGGCGCGGCGGCGGCGGTGGACGAAGTCGTCTACGCCAACGTCTTCGAGGGGCTGACGCGCATCGGTGCCGACGGCGGGGTGCGGCCGGGCCTTGCTGACCGGTGGACCGTCGCAGCCGACGGGCTGAGCTACAGCTTCCACCTGCGGCCAGGGGTGCGCTTCCACGACGGCCGCGCGATGACGGCGGCGGAGGTCAGGTTCAGCCTCGATCGCGCGCGCGCGGCCGGATCGGGGAACGCGCTCCAGCAAGCGTTGACGCCCATCGCCGCGATCGACACGCCCGATCAATCGACCGTGGTCGTTCGGCTGTCGCGGCCGCTCGCCGATCTGCCCACCCTGCTCGCCTGGGGGGACGCGGTGATCGTCCACCCCGCGAGCATCGGCCGGATCGCCAGCGCGCCGGTGGGTACCGGTCCGTTCCGCTTTGCGGGATGGGCGCGCGGCGAGGCGATCACGCTCGAACGATGGCCCGGCTATTGGGGCCGCGCGCCGGCGCTAGACCGCGTGGTGTTCCGCGTGATCCCGGACGCCGCCGCCGCCGCCGCCGCGCTGCAGGCGGGCGACGTCGATGCCTTTCCGAACTTCCCTGCGGCCGAAATGCTGCCGATGCTCAAGCGCGATCCCCGCTTCGAGGTCGTCGTCGGCACGACCGAGGGGGAGACCATCGTCGCGCTCAACAATGCGCGCGCGCCGTTCAGCGACGTGCGGGTGCGTCGCGCGCTGGCGATGGCCATCGACCGGCGCGCGGTGATTGCGGGCGCGATGGCGGGCTATGGCCAGCCGATCGGCAGCCACTATCCCCCCGGTGCGCCCGGCTATGTGGATCTGACGGGCCGCTACCCCTTCGATCCGGCGGCGGCGCGGCGTCTGCTGGCCGAGGCCGGCTATCCGCACGGCTTCGCTGCGACGCTCAAACTGCCGCCGATCGGCTATGCCCGGCGCGGCGGCGAGATCGTCCAGGCGCAGCTTGCGGCGGTGGGGGTGCGCGTTGCCATCGAGAACCTGGAATGGGCGCCCTGGCTCGATGGCGTGCTCGGTCGGCACGATTTCGACATGACGATCGTGAGCCATACCGAGCCGCTGGATTACGACATCTACGCGCGACCGGGATATTATTTCGGCTACCGGTCGGCGGCATTCGATGCGCTCATCGCCCGGCTCGCAGCAACGCGCGAGCCCGCCGCACGCCTCGCGCTGTTGGGCGACATACAGCGCAAACTGGCCGACGACTGCGTCAACGTCTTCGTGTTCGAGTTGCCCAAGCTCGGGGTCTGGCGGGTGGGGGTGCGCGGTCTCTGGGCCAACGCGCCGATCCAGGCGAACGACGTCACCGGCGCGTCGCTGGCGGGTCCGGCAATGTCGGGCACGTCGGCGGGCCACGCGGGCTCGCCCGCGTGGCTGCCCTGGCTGGGTGTGCCCTTCGTCGCGGCGGCGCTGCTGCTGGCGCGGCGGATGCCGCCGATTTGGCTGGCGGGGCGCGTGCTCAGCCTCGTCCTGACGCTGCTGGCGGCGGCGGCGATCGTCTTCGCGCTGCTCAGCCTCGCGCCCGGCGATCCTGCGGCGTACGAACTCGGACT